>CAYUSV010000051.1:0-2617 GCA_964447385.1 uncultured Campylobacterales bacterium
AGCAGGTGAAACAGCTGTAACATTTACAGTAGATAACATGGATGATAATATTGTTGAAGGTGATGAATCTTATACAGTTTCAATAACAGGAACCGACAATGACAATATAACAATCGGAAATGATAGTGTAGAGACGACAATTGTTGATAACGATACTGTTTCAAAAGTGTCAATTACGCAAGATAGTAATAGCGTAGAAGAGGGCAATGATCATACATATACGTTACATCTTGATAGTCCAAGAGATGAAGATATAACAGTATTTGTAGTAGTTGGACATAAGACTACAGATGATGGAGATGTCGAGGCTATCACAAGAGATATTGTTGTTCCTGCCGGTGTTACTGAGGTGACATTTGATGTAGAGACTTTTGATGATGATAAAGTTGAAGGTGATGAGTACTTTAAAGTCTCAATCTCTGGTACAAACGATGATAACACTATAGTAGATGAAAATGCAAACTCTGTAGAGACAAAAGTTTTAGACAATGATGTTGCAGAAGTTTCAATCACACAAGAGTATAACGAAGTATGTGAGGGTGATAGTAATACTTATACATTGCAGCTAGATAAAGTTAGTAGTACAGATACGGTGGTGACTGTAGTGGTTGGACATGTAACGACAGATGATGGTGATATACAAGCAATTACTAGAGATTTTACAATTGTTGCAGGTGAAACAGAGGTATCTTTTACTTTAGATACAAATGATGATAGTCTTGTCGAAAATAGTGAAAATTTCACTGTGAGTATAGCAGATGTAGATGGTAACAATACCGTCATCGATGAAAATGCTGACAGCGTACAGACAACTATTGTGGATAATGACAATGGTGAAGTTTGGATTACACAAGACAGTGATAGCGTAGATGAAGGTGATAGTAACACTTATAGAGTTCATATTTCTGAGCCAAGTGATAGAGATATGACATTTACAGTTTCTGTTAGTCATCTTACTACAAATAGAGGAGATTTAAGTACTGGTGAAATTGAAGTCACAATTCCTGCAGGTCAGACTGAGGTCGCATTTAGCGTAGATACTCGTGATGATCAAAGAGTTGAGGATACTGAGTATTTTAAAGTTGAGATTGATGATGTGGATGATGATAGATATGTGGTAGATGAAGATAGATCACATGTTGAAACTGCCATTTGTGATAATGATGCTTGGAGTGGAAACTGGAGCGGAGATTGGAGTGGTAACTGGTCTAGCAACTGGGGAGATGACCCTATCAATGTACTTGAAGATGGTGGGTATATCGTACCGTTTTTACAGACGACTGATGTGACTGATTTAGATGGCGATGGGTATGGTGTATTTTTCCAAAGATATGATGCTGATGGAAACAAAGTAGGCTCTATTCAACTTGCCAATACCACAACCGAAGGTGATCAATTTGAGGCAGATGTTGCTGGTCTAAAAGATGGGGGTTATGTACTTACTTGGCAGTCACACAACCAAGACGGCGATGGCTATGGTATCTATGCACAACGATATGATAAAGATGGTGAAAAAGTAGGTGGTGAGCAAAAGATCAACTCTCATACAGATGGTGACCAAGAACAAGCGGTCATAACTGCTCTTGAAGATGGTGGGTATGTAATCGTATGGCAATCACAAGACCAAGATGGTAGCGGATATGGTGTATATGCACAGCGTTTTGATAAAGATGGTGAAAAAGTAGGTGAAGAGACACTGGTAAATACTGACACAGATGCAAATCAGATGATTCCAGCAGTCGATGCACTCGAATCTGGTGGTTATGTTATCACTTGGCAATCTGCAAATCAAAGTACACAAGGATTTGATGCATACTCAAAAATCTTTAATATCGATGACGATGGAAGAGTTGTATCCTCCGGTGAGATACTAGTAAATCAATCACTATCAGGAGATCAAACATTGCCGATGGTAGCAGGTATCCAAGATGGTGGATATGTAGCGTCATGGATATCTTCAGATGCAGATGACAATAAAATAGTCATGCAAAGATTTGATGCTTGGGGCAATAGAGTCGGTATCGAGGTGGTTGTAGATCAGCTTGTTGAGTTAGACCATTTTGCAAATGTTCCACCTGAGGTTTCAGGGCTTGATGATGGTGGATATGTTGTTGTCTGGGTTAACAAAGATAGTGATGGAAGCGGAGTGTTTTTCCAAAGATATGATGAAAATGGTGAAGCACAAGGCGATAAAACTCTCATCAACAGCGATGAGTCAGCAAACCAATACAATGTTCATGTGACAAACCTACACGATGGTGGATTTATGACTACTTGGGTAGATGTATCTTCTGATAACAGTAGCATGGAAGTAAAAGGACAAAAATTTGACTCAGATGGCAATGCTGTAGATGATGTACTTACGATAAGTGAGATTACAACAGATAGTGCAGAAGTTAGTAGACTTTTGGGTCTTGATGATGCACAGCAGACTTCGCATATGAGTCTTGATTTTGATAGAGTAACAGCTATAATCGAAGATGAAAGCGGAACAAAAATCGAGATAGGACAGACTGCAAGAGTTGATAGTTTAGATATCAAAGATATGCTAAAAATTGCTACTGAAGCACAAGAAGAGATAAAAATGGATCTCTTAGAGACAAAAGATGAAAAAGCA
>CAYUSV010000051.1:2717-12992 GCA_964447385.1 uncultured Campylobacterales bacterium
TGAAGCACAAGAAGAGATAAAAATGGATCTCTTAGAGACAAAAGATGAAAAAGCAACAGATGAGAGTAAACCTGCTAAGGATATTGCAATGGATATGCATAATGATAACGCTATAGATACACAGCAAGATCTTATGCAAGATCTTAACAGACCACTAGATGTAGACCAGTACTAAACTTATGCTGATTAAGAAGATAGAGCTTTCTATCTTCTTATGTCATCATCACGGCTTATTAACAATTGGTCAAAGTTTCTATTTGGACTGCTACTTATGAGAGGTTGGATTACAGATTACTGAAATTAGTTTTTAAAATAGTCACACCATCTACATCATTTGCGACAAATATATATCCGTTATAGACGGCTAATGCATAAGGATTAAAAAGTTCATAACTGCTTTGGTATTTTGTATCTTCTTTGTTTGTGATATAAAGTGTTTGTTCAAATAGGTAATATAGCAGGCTTTGTGTCTCTACTATTGTATGGTTATTGTTTGTAAATCCTTCATAATAACCTTTATAGTATGGAAAGTGTGGATTTGTGATATCAAAAGTATTGATGCTTACATAGTTTTCCAAAGTTTGAGCGGCATATGAGACATAAGCAGAGTTGCCTACAACCTCCACATGATTTACATAGCTATCGGTGTCATAAGTGCCTATCAATTTAGGGTATCTTGGGTCAGATATGTCTAAAACTTCCAAACCATACTCTCCACTAGCTATATAAGCAAAATTGCCATCATCTGAAAGTGCGATATCAAGTGCTATGCCATTGATGCCTATTGTTGTTACTAGCTCTATTTCTATAGCATTTGAGTTTGTACTTGTAAAAACAGTAGGTTTGTTGTTTGCTATTGTTGTATTTGTAGTTTTGTTATTTTGGTAAGTATCTAATTTTTTAGAGGTTGGTCTGTCGCTGGTGCTACATCCTAAAAAGAGTATAGCTGATGTTAAAATTATAGATAAGTGTCTCATAAAGTTTTCCTTTAAACTAGCTTCTGTTCCAACTATAGTAATTTTTTTAACTTTTGTCTATGTTTTTAACCTTTTTAGGTTAAAAAAATGTTTATTATTTCAAATTGTTACAATTTTGATATAATCTCAGGTTTTAAGAGAAATTTGGGGTAGGGAGTTTAGGTATGGCAAATATTTTAATTATCGGTGCAGGTGGTGTTGGTAGAGTTGTGGTTCATAAGTGTGTACAAAATAGAGATGTTTTTCAAAAGATTACATTGGCTAGTAGAACACTTTTAAAATGTCAACAATTGCAAAACGAAGTAGGCGCAGAGTATCTTGATATAGCAGAGGTTGATGCTGATAGTGTCTTTGAGTTGGTTTTACTCATACAAAAAGTACAACCTGATATGGTATTAAACATCGCGCTACCGTTTCAAGACCTTACTATCATGGAGGCGTGTTTGCAAACAGGTGTTCATTATCTTGATACGGCAAATTATGAACACCCTGATGAGGCAAAATTTGAGTATAAAGAGCAGTGGGCATTTGATGACAGTTATAAAGAGACCGGGATTATGGCGCTTTTGGGGAGTGGTTTTGATCCTGGGGTTACTAATGTCTTTTGTGCATACGCTCAAAAACACTATTTTGACGAAATTGAGAGTATTGATATACTTGATTGTAATGATGGCGATCATGGATATGCATTTGCTACAAATTTTAATCCTGAAATCAATCTAAGAGAGGTTAGCTCAAAAGGTAAGTATTGGGAAAATGGTAAATGGATTGAGACTGATCCTATGGAGATCAAGATGGTTTGGGATTATCCGCAAATTGGTAAAAGAGATAGTTATTTACTCTATCATGAGGAGATGGAGTCCTTAGTAAAACATATCAAGGGGCTTAAGAGAATTCGATTTTTTATGACTTTTGGCAAGAGTTATCTAACTCATATGAAATGCCTTGAAAATGTTGGCATGTTAGGGATACAAGAGATTGAGCATGATGGTCAAAAGATAGTACCGATACAGTTTTTAAAAACTCTTCTTCCTGATCCTTCAACTTTAGGAGAGAAAACAAATGGTAAAACAAATATTGGCATAGTTGCAACCGGAGTAAAAGATGGTAAAAAAAGGTCGATTTATATCTACAATGTTTGTGATCATCAAGATACTTACAAAGAGACAGGGGCACAGGCTGTGAGCTATACGACCGGTGTTCCTGCGATGATTGGTGCAAAGCTTATAATGCAAGGTATATGGGAAGCAAAAGGAGTTTACAACATGGAACAGTTTGATCCTGATCCTTTTATGGATGAGTTAAACAAACAAGGTTTGCCTTGGGTTGTAGAAGAGTTAGAGAGTGGATAGTATTATTTTTTTAATATTATCTCTGTCTCAAACTCATTAGATTTAAAAATGATTTGATTTTCGTCAGCTTCGGTTGCTTCAAATACATTACTCATAAATTCATATATTGCTTGATCCGCATCTTCAGATTGTTGGCAGACTGCTAGTTCAATTGCTGGTTCATAACTTATGCGTGAAAATGAGATCTCTTTATCAGTTATCTTGTATCTTGCGCTTAGTTTAAAGCAGTCTGCATAGGCGGTTGCTGTATTGTTTTCAAAAGTCATATCTATAAGATAACTTTTTTTTACTGTGCGTATAGCTGTTGGATAAAATTTATCTAAATCCATAACAATCTTTTTCCAATTTTTTCCTGTGATAGAGCTTTGTAAATCTATGTTTTGATTACTTAATGTCTCTAAAGTATCTTCTTGTGCATCTGAAGTCATTAAAGTGTTATTTTTAGATTCTATTGATGTACCACACCCACTGCTAAATAGTAAAATCAAGATCAGAGATATCATATAAAATGTACTTTTCATAATAAAGCCTTTTTTATTCTTTATATCGGTAAAATTAGGAATATTTTAAGACAAAGGAGTCAAAAATGCAGTATATTTTTATTTTGTTAAGTACGCTATTTTTTTTAGGTTGTTCTCCTAAGTACAAGACAGTGAGTGAGTATGTGTCACCGCCTACTGAAGTTGGAAAAGAGTGTCTTAGCAAATGTCAAAAACAGTATGAAACTTGCAAAGAGATATGCAAGGCAAATTTTGAGATTTGTAAAGTCAAAGCAGGTAAAGTAGCAAAAGAGAACTATGATAAAAAGATGCATAAGTATGTCATTTTGTTGGAGCAGTATGTAGATCAGATGCGTATGTATGATCTTGAGCGAGATCTTTACTATTTTGGTGGATATTATGGCTACGGTTATGGATATGGCAATTTTGGATATTATAATCCATACCAGATGTTTTGGATCTATCCATCTACTATTTACAGACCTTTAGCACCTATAAAACCTAGTTTGAATCAAGAGATAAAATTGGCAGAAAAACAGATGTGTCAAGTTGACTGTTGTACAAAAACATTTGATGAGTGTTATGTTAGATGTGGGGGAGTTATCAAAGACAAAGAGGTTTGTGTAAAAAATTGCCCAAAAGATGAAAAATAGAACTATCCTAATCACTGGATGTTCTAGTGGTATAGGTTACCATTGTGCTAAAGAGCTTTTAAATCATGGCTATAGAGTGTTTGCTACTGCTAGAAAAATAGAAGATGTTAAAAGACTTCAAAGTGAAGGATTTGAAGCCTTTAAACTGGATCTTGATGATAGTCAAAGCATCAAAGATGGCGTGAATGAAGTCCTTAATCTAACAGGTGGAAAGCTTTATGCTCTGTTTAATAATGGAGCATTTGGACAGCCTGGAGCTGTGGAGGATTTGAGTCGTGAAGTGTTAAGAGCACAGTTTGAGACTAATATCTTTGGCACGCAGGAGCTTACAAACCTGGTTCTTCCTGTGATGCGTGCTCAAAAAGAGGGTAGAATCATACAAAACAGCTCTATTTTAGGATTTGTTTCGATGAGATATCGAGGTGCTTATAATGCTAGTAAATATGCACTAGAGGGGTTAAGTGATACAATGAGATTGGAGCTTTGGGGTGAAAATATCTTTGTATCTTTGATAGAGCCAGGACCCATAAGAAGTGATTTTAGAAAAAATGCTTTAACAAAATTTATGCAAAATATCGATAGAGAAAATAGTGCACATAAAAATGAGTACAAACGAAAACTAGAAGCTTTAAAAAGTGAAAGTGATGTACCATTTACATTGGGTGCTGATGCGGTTTTTAAGGCTTTAATTCACGCACTAGAATCTAATAATCCAAAAGCTAGATATAGAGTGACACTTCCTACTAAGCTTTTTTCATTTTTAAAAAGAGTTTTTAGTACTAAAGTGCTTGATCTCACCCTATATAAGGTAGATTAAAAAAACTTTTAGAAAGATTTCTAATAAATGATAACTTAATTTTATTTAGATGAAATATTGTAGAATCCCCTTTTTAAGGAGTTGTTTATGAATGTTACAGATCAGGATATGGCTGAAGCTTTAGGTAGAACCGTATCAGAGGTAAGAGAGATCAAAAAATTAGATGAGTCAAAGTATTTGATTTTAAAGACCGGAGTTCTTTGTAAAAAGTTAGGTCTAAATGAGGATGATTTACAAAAGATATACGATATGAAAATTGTTTCTGCAAAATGAGTCAGTTTAGATATCTTTAAAAAGGTATTTGTGCACTTTCCCGCCATCATCTGCAAAGTAGGTGTAGCCGTTGTCATCAAATGTTACACCTTCCCAAGCAAAATCAGGTAATTTTTTCTCTAAAACTGTTTTGTTTGTGGTTAAGTCATACTTTATGAGAAGATTGTTTTTGTCACTTACCATATAAAGATACCCTTTGTGATAGCTAAGTCCTGCTATATCTGTGTATCCGTGATCTACTATATTTTTTATGGTTGTTTTTTTGTTTTTGATATTGTCTATTTTTATGAGTACTGATGGGTCAGATTTTGGCCATCTTTTGGTTGATTGGTTTGAGAGATAGATGCCATCTGGCGTTATGGTGATAGCTTCTAGCCCATTTTTTTTATCTTTTTTTAAGACTCTGACTTTTTTAAATTCTCTTTTTATCTTTATCTCTTTTTGGATTGTTAAGTTTTTTTGGTTTACGATTAGGATATTGTCATCGCCTTCAACTGCAAAAAAGAGTTTACTGTTTTTACTGTCACACGCCACACCTTCAAGATCATACTTTCCTAGTCGTTTCTCTCTTAAAATTTTACCGCTCATATCTACTTCAAAAACTTTGCCTTCGTCATTGGCTACAAAGAGTGAATTTGAATTTTTAGCGTAGCAGATTCCTGAAGCTTCGGGTATGTGAACGAGTATGCTGTCTGAATGTGAACAAGATGTGAAAAACAAGATTAAAATCAAAGTATAATATTTCATTTCAGAAATCCTTCAGTTTTGGTTGAGGCTCGTGTATAGCGTCTATTTTACTGCTTTTGTTATTAAATAATCTAATTTTTTTCTTTTATTTTACTGTTTTCACATGTTGGTTTTTTGAGGTACATGAATGTATAATAGTAAAAAAAAGTTGTAAAAGTAAAAAAAATGATAGAAAACATAAAAAAAATCTTAAATACCAATATCAAAAGCTGTACACTTATCGCTCAAAACAGTAGTGCATATACATACAATTGTGATGACAAATATATCGTCAAAGTAAGTGAGCATAGTTTTCTTCTATCGTCTGAAGCACAGATGCTTGAGTATCTTAAAACTTATTCAAATCTACCTGTACCAAATGTTATAAAAAAATTGGATAATATTTTGATAACAGAGTTTATCAAAAACAATGGACTATCAAAAGAAGATGCAGAGCTTGATGCTGCTGTAAAGCTAGCTACGCTTCATCGTATAACTGAAGAGCAGTTTGGATTTGCTACCGATACAACGATAGGCATGTTTGAACAATCCAACAGACAAAACAGCTCTTGGATAGATTTTTTCAAACGCGAACGAATTATGGATTTTGCCAATAAATCATTTATAGAGGGTAAACTCTCAGATGTGTTGTATGATAGGGTTATGAGTTTTTGTGATGATTTAGATAAGTATCTGATAGAGCCTGAGATTGCTTCACTACTTCACGGTGATATATGGAATGGTAGCGTACTTATTCACAATGGAGAAGTGAGTGGATTTATCGATCCTGCTATATACTATGGTCATCATGAGATGGAGTTGGCGTTTATTATGATGTTTAATACTTTTGAAGAGCCATTTTTTAGAAAGTATAGTGAGCTTTTTCCTATTGCAGATGGTTTTTATGAGCATAGAGCGGATATCTACAACCTCTATCCATATTTGGTACATGCAAGGGCTTTTGGGGGTAATTATATCCCCTACATAGAAAAAACTTTGGAGAAGTATGGATACTAAAGATATTCAAACCCCTTTTTATCTTTTAGATGAGCAGAAATTGGAGAACAATCTCTTGCTTTTGGATTATATACAAAAACAAAGTGGCGCAAAGATACTTCTGGCACTAAAAGGTTTTGCTTTCTGGCATAGTTTTGATCTGGTTAGAGAGTATTTGAGTGGCTGTTGTGCTAGTGGGCTTTATGAGGCAAAGCTAGCATATGAAGAGATGAAAAGAGAGGTTCATACCTATTCACCTGCCTTTAAAGATGAAGAGTTTGAGGAGATTGTCTCTATAAGTGATCATGTCGTTTTTAACTCATTTGCTCAATGGCAAAAGTATAAAGATAGAGCAGTAGGTAAACTCTCATGTGGAATTAGAGTAAATCCAGAAATATCTTTGGCTCCTAAAGAGTTATACAATCCATGTGCACCGTTTAGTCGTCTTGGTGTCACAAAAAAAGAGTTTAAAGATGATCTTCTTGATGGCATAGAAGGTCTTTCGTTTCACGCACTGTGTGAACAAGATGCCGATGCGCTAGAGGTAGTTTTAAAAAGTTTTGAGGATAAGTTTGGAGAGTTTTTATCTGATCTAAAATGGGTAAATTTTGGAGGGGGACATCATATCACAAGAGATGGTTATGATCTGCAAAAGCTTATAAAACTTATCAAAGATTTTAGAAAAAAATACGATATAGAGGTATATTTAGAGCCTGGCGAAGCTGTTGGGTGGCAGTGTGGAGTGCTTGTCTCAACTGTGCTCGATATAGTGCACAACGATATAGATATAGCGATACTAGATACATCCGCTGAAGCTCACATGCCAGATACTATCATCATGCCTTATCGTGCAGATGTTCGCAGAGCCGGCAGTTCTAAGGAGAAAAGATATAGTTATCAGTTAGCTGGAAACACATGTCTGGCTGGAGACATCATGGGAAATTATTCTTTTGATGAGCCATTAAGTATCGGAGATAGAGTGGTATTTGAAGATCAGATGCACTACTCGATAGTTAAAAATACAACCTTTAACGGTATAAAACTCCCAACTTTAGCGATCAAAAGAAAAGATGGGAGCGTTGATGTTGTAAAAGAGTTTGGATATAGAGATTATAAATATAGGAATTAAATATATTAAATTAGAAGCTTAAGTTTGTTATTATATTGTAAAATATTAACTAAGCGAGTAGATATGAATAAAGATAGTTTTACATTTACAAACAACAGAACAGGCGAGAGTTATGAATTTGATATCATTGATGGTACTAGAGGTCCTAGTGTGGTTGATATCTCTACATTTTACAAAAAAACCGGCATGTTTACATACGATGTTGGTTTTACATCGACTGCGAGTTGTCAATCTGAGTTAACTTTTATAGATGGTGAAAAAGGAGAGCTTCGATATAGAGGTATTTTGATAGAGGATTTAGTACAAAACCATAGCTATCTTGAGACATGCTACCTTCTTTTAAATGACAAACTACCTACAAAAGATGAACTTTTGGATTTTGATTTGGAGCTTAGACATAGATCTTTTATCGATGAAAATTTAAAACAGCTTGTAGACTCTTTTCCTGATCGTGCTCATCCTATGTCTATACTCTCATCTGGTGTATCGGCGTTGTCGTCGTTTTATTTTGAGCATCTTGATGATGAAGATATAGATGTAAAACAGGAGATGGCAAGACGGATAATAGCAAAAATCCCAACTTTAGCCGCTTTTTCATATAGAAAATCGCTAGGAGTTCCTATGATATATCCAGATATAGATAGGTCATTTACAGAAAATTTTCTCTACATGATGCGTGCATACCCAGGTGGAAAATTAAAAAGAACAAAAAACGGAAATAACGAGATAAGAGAGATAGAGATAAAAGCTCTTGATGCTATATTTACCCTTCACGCTGACCATGAACAAAATGCTTCAACAACAACAGTTAGAAATGTAGCCTCAACTGGTGCTCACCCATATGCTGCGATTTCTTCAGGTATTTCTGCACTTTGGGGTAGGGCACATGGTGGGGCAAACGAGTCAGTCATAGCACAACTTGAGATGATAGGAAGTGTAGAAAATATAGATAAATATATAGCAAAAGCAAAAGATCCAAATGATAATTTTAGGCTTATGGGTTTTGGTCATAGAGTATATAAAAACTTTGACCCAAGAGCAAGGGCTCTTAAAAAACTACAAGATCAATTAAAAGATGAGTTAAATTTAGATTCACACTTGATGGAGATAGCTAGTAAAATCGAGGAGATAGCCCTAAAAGATGAGTACTTCATCAGTCGAAACCTATACCCAAATATCGACTTTTACTCTGGTGTGATTTTAACCGCCCTTAAGATAGATAGACCGATGTTTACACCTATATTTGTCATAGGAAGAACTGTAGGTTGGATTACGCAGCTTATGGAGTATAGAGAGAGTAAAAATGCAAAAATAGCAAGACCAAGACAGCTATATGTTGGTAAATGATTTAACCCAAATTCTATTACATAATTTGGGTTTAACCTCTATATAAAAACCTCATAACTCCTCCCATGATATCAAATAGTTCAAGTTTGGTATCTGGATATCTTTGAAAAAGAGGATTAATTTTTTTTGAGATAGTTGGTGTTTTAAATGTGATCTCTTTTTCAAATGTCGGAGCAAAATCTTGCTCTGCTGAGAGTTTCGCCCACTCCAAAATCTGGCGAAGTTCTCCACTATCTAGCCAATATCCACAACTGATACAACGATCTAAAATAACACCGCTTTTTTGTTTGTAGTTTAAGCGTGACATCACTGTTTTACACTCGGGACATTTTTTGTAGGTGATCTTTTTTTCTCTGACAAGTGGGTTGTCCATAATCATTCGGAGTTTTTTAAAATCATATTTGTCAGTTTTAACGATTTCACGCTCCATTATAGCTTCTATCTCACCATAATCTAAAAAAATACCATGACAATGGTTACACTGCTCAATGTAAAGTTTTTCACTCTCATTTATCATAAGTGTATCAAGGTAAATTTCACAATTTGGACATACTCTATCGGTCTGTGCATGGACATCATACCGATGTTTGAGGTCAATCTCATTTCGTACATTGCAGTATGAGCAGATGATACCATCAAGCGGAGCACCACAGTTTTTACACTTGTACATGATTTGCCTTTTATTTTCTATATCGACAGCTTTAGTTTTCAAGTGAAATAAAGCTAAATTTTCTTATAATCTCCGCTCAAATGTCCTGACACACACATTTACATGTGGCCCGTTCGTCTAACGGTTAGGACTCCGGCCTCTCACGCCGGCAATAGGGGTTCGAATCCCCTACGGGTCACCATTTTCTTCTAGTGTTTTTAGATTGGTGTTGTTGGTCTAGAAATTGGTACATCTTTGGCTCAGATTTGTCTTTGATTCTTTCTGTAAAATTTCCTGTATCTCTTATAATAATTCAATATTAAGAATAGAAGCTATATCAAACTTAAATATGGGTAAAATTAAATATGTAGTATCTTCACGGTGCAATTTAATACAAACATATTAGGATTTAGTGATGAGCGAACAACAATTTCTACAAGATTTAGAGAAAAAACTCGTGAAATCTCCTATAGTTGTAAAATTCCATATAATCTTTTACATCACTTTTTAAAACTGATACTCTATCATACTCATTTAGATATATTTTTTCAACTTTAGCACTCCTCCAAAATCTCTCAATGCAGATATTATCTGTAGCTCTACCCTTGCCATCCATTGAGATTGTAATGTCATTATCTTTTAAAGTTTGAGTATGAATATAGCTCGTATATTGAGACCCTTGATCAGTATTAAATATTTCAGGTTTACCGTAGAGTGAAAGTGCTTCATTTAGAACACCCATTCCCACAGCCCAGTCCTTCTCAAGAGTAAGTTGACCAACTTTTTTAGCATACTCTCCAATTTATACTCTTTTACAGCCTTAGCAGGCTCCATTGCTACCTCTGCATTTTCTAAA
>CAYUSV010000052.1:0-7833 GCA_964447385.1 uncultured Campylobacterales bacterium
CTTCATGGGATACATCATGGATACATATTGGATTTGAAAACGCAGCAACTTCAATTACTGGTGCTGAAGCTATGTATAAAGCTAGAAAGAGAAAAGGTACACTGAAAGATCCTGATGCTCCGGTTAAGTTTGTGGCATTTGGTGGTGACGGTTCAACTTATGATATTGGTTTTCAATTTTTAAGTGGTGCAGTTGAGAGAGGTCATGATTTTACATATATCTGTCTTGATAATGAAGTATATGCAAACACAGGTGGTCAGAGAAGTTCAGCAACTCCAATTGGTTCATCTACGACAACATCTCCTGCTGGACGAATCAGCTATGGTGAGAAAAAGATGAAAAAGGATTTGGTTGGTATTATGGCAGCTCACGGAGCTCCATATGTTGCGCAGATGTCACCAAACAAATGGAAAGATATGCTTAAAAAGATGCAAAGAGCGTTGACAACTGAAGGTCCTGTATATCTAAATGCAATTTCAGCATGTACAACTGAGTGGAAATTTGATCCAAAAGATACCATAAATGTATCTGATTTGGCAACTGACTCTTTGGTCTTTCCACTTTATGAAATCATCGATGGTAGAGAGCTAAATATCACTTATAGACCTAAAAACGTTATTCCTGTAAAAGATTATTTAGGAGCTCAAGGGAGGTTTAAACACTTGTTTAAGCCTGAAAATGCACATATCTTGGAAGAGTGGCAAAAAAATGTAGATGCTGCGTGGGAGTATTTACAAAGAAGAGAAGAAGCTAGAGTATAAAGATTTAGACGGAGAGATTTTACTCTCTTTGTCACTGCATTTGATGATGATACCTCTATATAATCTAAGTTTAAAAAGGAGTATTATTGTGATACTAAAACTTGAGATTATAGATGAATAAAACTATAGCTTATCAAGGTGTAAAAGGTGCATATTCGGAACAAGCGTGTATAAATGCCTATCCTCATTTAAATCCAATTGCGTGTGATACATTTTTTGAAGCTATGTGGCTTGTGGAGCAGGGTGATGCAGATATAGCGATGATTCCACTTGAAAATTCTACAGCTGGCAGAGTTGAGGAGATTTATAGGCTAATACCTAAAATGGCTTTACATGTAATAGGTGAGTATTATGAGGGTGTTGTGCACTGCTTACTTGGGATAAAAGGTGCAAATATAGAGGATTTAAAATATGTTGCATCTCATCCACAAGCACTTGCACAGTGTCACAATAATATAATTGAACTTGGATTAAAAGCTGATGCTAAGTTTGATACAGCAGGAGCAGCAAAAGAGCTTGAAAGCTTAGGAGACAAACAAAGATCAGCAATAGCCTCAAAACTAGCAGCAAAATTTTATAATCTTGAAATTCTTAAAGAACATTTTGAAGATATTAAGGGCAATACAACGAGATTTTTTATACTCTCAAGAAAAAAATATATTCCAAACTTTAATCCTGAAAGATCTTATATAACATCATTGGTTTTTCAAGTTCGTGATATTCCTTCATCACTATATAAAGCGTTGGGAGGTTTTGCGACAAATGGTGTTAATCTTTTAAAACTTGAAAGTTATATGGGAACATCTACACTCCAAGGAAGTCAATTTCATATTGATATCGATGGACATATAGAATCAAAACCTTTGAGACTCGCACTTGAAGAATTAGCATTTTTTGCTGAAGATGTAAGAGTGCTTGGAACCTATGAAAAACATAGATTCCGAAATCATTGATTAACTAACTTTTGCTTTAACTTCAGCATTTGTGTTAACAACTTCACCGCTTCCGTGAATAACCGAAGGTATACATGATGTACATATATGTACTTCTTCGCCCAAGCAAACCGCTTTTATGTAAACTGTTTTTACTTGATCATTAGACTTAACCATACAGACATTACAGTACTGTTTATTATCTACTTCCATTTTCTCTCCTTTATAATTTTGTCACAATTTTATCACATTTTGACAATTAATTGATTGATTTTGCTCAAGTTTTGCTATAATAATTTAAAATATTATATAAGGATTCATTATGCCAATGTTAGATAGTTTTATGGTTGACCATACCAAAATGAAAGCACCAGCGGTTAGAGTTGCTAAAACAATGACTACACCAAGTGGGGATATAATTACAGTTTTTGATTTGCGTTTTTATTTGCCAAATATAGCAATTATGAGTGAAAAAGGTACTCATACATTGGAGCATCTTTTTGCGGGATTTATAAGAGATCATTTAAACGCAAGTGATATTGAGATCATAGATGTGTCGCCAATGGGGTGTAGAACTGGGTTTTATATGAGTTTGCTTGGAACTCCTGATGAAAAGAGAGTAGGGGGGGCTTGGAAAAATGCAATGCAAGATGTGTTAAATGTAAAAAATCAAGATGATATTCCAGAGTTAAATATCTATCAATGTGGTACATGTAAAATGCACTCTTTAGAAGAGGCAAAAGAGATTGCCAAAGATGTGTTAGACAAAGGTATAGGTGTTATGGATAATGAGGAGTTAAAACTTGATGAGGAGTTATTAAAAGACGCCTCATGCTGACAAATAAAATTATCACTCAGCGTGATCTAAAACATATTTGGCATCCATGTTCGCAGATGAAAGATCATGAGAAGATTCCATTGATCCCTATAAAGAGGGCTAAAGATGCTTATCTATATGATTTTGATGGCAATGTTTACCTTGATGCTATAAGCTCTTGGTGGGTAAATCTTTTTGGACACTCAAATCCTTATATTAATGAAAAAATAAGGGAACAATTAGAGACTTTGGAGCATGTTATTTTTGCTGGATTCACTCATGAGAGTGGTGTGAAGCTGGCTGAGCGATTGGTAGCTTTGACACCAAAAAAACTTCAAAAGGTTTTTTTTGCCGATAATGGTTCTAGTGCTATAGAGATTGCTTTAAAGATGAGTTTTCAATATTATAAAAATCAAAATGAGACACGAGATATATTTATCTCTTTGGAAAATAGTTACCATGGTGAGACAATGGGGGCATTGGCTGTTGGTGATGTATCACTTTACAAAGAGATATATGGCGAAATTTTAATCAAAACCGTACAAGCAAAATCTCCCGCACTTGTAAGTGAAGAGGAGGCTCTATACTCAATGGAGACTCTTTTTAAAAAATATGAGGGAAAAATAAGTGCTGTTGTTATTGAGCCTTTGGTTCAATGCGCTGGAGGCATGGCTATGTATGATGCAAGTTATATAACAAAGCTTCGCTCTTTGTGTGATCGTTATGGGGTGTTTATGATTGCTGATGAGATAGCTGTAGGATTTGGTAGAACAGGGAGTATGTTTGCATGTGAGAGTGCAAATGTTACACCTGATTTTTTATGTCTTTCAAAAGGTATAACAGGAGGATATTTACCTCTTTCGTGTGTACTTATGAGTGATGAAATTTATAACGCTTTTTATTGTGATTATAGCGAAGGAAAGTCATTTTTAGACTCTCATAGTTATACTGGAAATGCTTTAGCATGTGCTGCTGCTAATGCTACTCTTGATATATTTGAAAATGAGAATATTTTGGAGAAAAACAGAATTAAAATTGCTTTTATAGAAAAGCGACTTGAAAAGTTTAAAAAGTTAGAAAATGTCAAAGAGGTTAGACAAAGAGGCATGATAGCAGCGATAGAGCTTAGAGGGTATAATACCGATAGAAGAGTGGGTTTGGATATATATAGATATGCTTTACAAAATGGAGTGCTTTTGCGTCCACTTGGTAATGTGATCTATTTTATGCCACCGTATATCATAAATGAGAAAGAGATTAGTAAGATGATTGATGTGGCTTATGAGGGAATAAATGAATTAATTACCAAAGGATAATTTTAAACCGGATTTACTGCATAATCTCGATTTAAAACATCCTTTGAAATTTACTATGAATTGATGTTATGTTTATGCTTATTTAGGAAGCATAACTTTTGTTATCATAATATTTTCCTCTTCTTGAAACCAGTAAGGATTAAAATCACCATCTTTAAATTCACGGTGATAAACTATTTCGCTTGAACTTGCTTCATAAGCATAAGTTTGTGTTGTTTTTTCTTGGAACCAGTAAGGATTAAAATCACCATTTTTAAACTCTTTGTGTAGTGGTGCATCTTTTGTAGTTTCGTCAAAAGAGTAAGCATTTATACCCGCAAAAGAGTTAGTAGCGATAGTTCCTAATAGTGCCGTTGTAAATAGTGTTTGTTTTGTTAAATTTTTCATATAAGTCTCCCCAAAAATTGAAATAAGATAAAAATTGTCCTATTTCTGAAGTAGGAGTATATACTAACTACTCTTAAAAAGAACTTAAAATATTATATGAAATTTTGGATATAGGGATAGTAATAAAATAGAAGGATCATTCTACTATAATAATCTTCATAAAGGATTAAAAATGGCAGTAAAATTTGATGATTTAAATCAAAAACATATAGATTTTATAAATGGGCAACATATATTTTTTATTGGTTCAGCTGGGGCAGAGGGGTTTGTAAATGTCTCTCCAAAGGGAATGGATACTTTTAAGATTTTGGATAAAAATAGAGTTATTTGGCTAAATCACACAGGAAGTGGCAATGAGACTTCAACCCATGTTATGGAAAATGGACGAATGACTATCATGTGGTGCTCTTTTGATAAAAAACCATTGATTTTAAAACTCTTTGGTAGTGCAAGAGTGATACACAAAAGAGATAGTGAGTGGGATGAAATGTGTAGATATTTTGATACATTTGTTGGTGCTAGACAGTTTTTTGAGCTTAATATTTCACTCGTTTTAACCTCTTGTGGATATGGTGTTCCATATTATGAGTATAAGGGCGAGAGAGATACTTTGATAAAGTGGGCGGACAATAAAGGGGCTGAGGGTATAAAAAAGTATTGGAAAGATGAAAACCAAGTGAGTTTAGATGGAAAAGATACCCATATACTAGGCTAAGAGAACGCTCCCGATAGGGAGCGTTCTTTACTTATGAAGCTTCTTTGTCAACATAACAAAATTTATATCCGCGTCTGCGAATTGTCTCAATGCATTTAATGCCTAGATTTTTATCAAGCTTTTGCCTGATTGCATTTATGGATGTCTCAACAACGTTGGGTGTGATAAACTCAGGCTCTTCCCAAATTGCGTTTAATAGTCTATCTTTTGAGATAACTTGGTTTTTATGTTCTGCTAAGTAGACTAATATATCAAAAGGTTTTCCTTTGATCTCTATCTCTTTATCTCGATATGAAGTTTTCTCTTCACCGATATCAATAGTAAGCTTACCGATTTTAATTCTATTATCTATCGTTCTTCTTAACTTTGCTTCAACTCTTGCTGAGATGATATCTGTATCAAACGGCTCTTTTATAAAGTCATCCGATCCAGCTCTTAAAAAAGAGATCTCTGTATCTTTGTCATCGATGATCGATAAAATAATCAATGGGACTTTAAGATCCTTAGAGATTTTTGTTATAAATTTTTTTGTCTTATTGTATTCTAGGTCATAATCAAGCAAGATAAGATCATAGTTTCTAAATCGTAAAAAGTTAGAGCTGTCATCTATATCGTATGATTCATCCACGATAACTCTTAAACTTGAAGCGATTGATCTTGATAAATCTTCCTCGACACCTACTGATAATATTCTCAATATTTTTCCTCGTACCAAATGTTTTCTTAAACTAGAGACAAAAAATAGCAGAATATTGTTTAAATGTCAATTTATTATTATTTTTAATATTGAAAGTCAACTACTTTTGAGGAAACTGCTACTTTTTTTATATAATTTATAACTTCCAAATGATAAGGGTGTGAAGCATAAATTTTCAGATCTTCTTTATTGTTGAAATCTGTCAAAAGTGCGATATCATAGGCTCTATCTTCATTAGCAAAGTTGATTCCTACTTCAATCTTTTGAAGTACATCAATGTTCTTTTTCAAGCTTAAAAGCTTCTCTTTTGCCTCATTTACATTTTTTTCACTATTTTCAATTAATTTAAAAAATACTATATGTTTTACCATGTTAATCTCCTATTTTAATATATCTTCAATATTTTTCTCTTTTGTTAAGTACTCATCAAGATGTTTGATTATACCAAATTTGTCTATTTTATGTTGCTTGTTTTCATAAATATTCTCTTCAAGTTTTTTTATCAAATTTTCCATTTTGTTTGATTTTGTCATAAATGGTAACAGTAGCGATAACAATTCTTTGTCAGATTTGCTTTTTTTGATCCTTTTTGAAAGAGGGAGTGGAGTTTTTGTGTTCTCTTTTTTGTTATCACTTTCTTTTTTTAAACTGTTAAACATTAAAGCTGTTAAGAGTCCTACGATAAAACCACCAAAAGTAAAAAGAGTTAGTTTTATAGTTGAAATTTTATCAGAATTTGTTTCTATTTTAACTATTTTTTGTGGTTGCTCTTTTTTTAATAGTTTTGCAGTTTGAGTTTTTATAATACTTTGTTGTACCTCTATATCAAACTGTTTGCTTTTGAGATGTTTGATCTTCTTTTCATCACTATGAAAATAGGTAAATTTTAGAGGGGGTATTGTAAAATTTCTATCAGAAACAATGGCAAATTTTTGAGTAAAAATTCCAAGTTCCTTTTTGTCATTATTGTATATTTTTCTTTGGGGTTTATCTGCATAAACTATTGCATCTTTGACCTCTAGCTTGAACTCTTCTATATCATCAATATTGCCGGTGCCTTTTATTGTTATTGTAAGATTTACAGGTTCATTTGTGTTTGTTGTCTGTTTGTCGATTTGGGCTTTTAACTTAAAGTTACCATAGATATCTACGCCTTTTGGAAGAGGTGTTATATCAACTGTCATGTTATTTGAGAAGATACTTTTCCATTTTACACGCTCAAAAGTAAAAGCATTTTGTTTTATTTTTTGTCTCACTCCTACATCCATGCGTCCTGATTCAATTTCAATTTTCCCACTTTTTTGTGCAAAAAGCAGATATCTTTTGCGATAAATTTTATAATCTCCTTTAGTAGTTGAAGATAACTCTTTTATAGGTTTTGCCCAAAAATGACGAAATGATGGAGCGTTGATAGTAGCTTCTGCTAAATCCACATCTGTATGTATTTTGAAAATAAAATATAGATTTATCGGCTCTCCAATATATGCTTTTGTTTTATCTATCTCTAAACTTAAACTAAAAGGCTCACCTTTGCCTGAACTATCTTTTCGTACTTTGATTTTCATTGGTTTTGTATTTTTTATTTTGCCCTCAACTGTTACTTCAAATGAAGGTAGTGTGAAATCCTTTTTGGGGTTAAATATATACTCTTTTGAGAGAGTTGTTGTAAATTTTTTATTTGTATTTGATATATTTTTTGTTATAGATTGTGCCTTTACTTTGTATCCTGCTATCTCTTTTATATCTGGAAATTCAACTACGCTATCTTTGGTTATGATTGTTAATGTGACAGGATCCCCTGGATAGATGATAGAGGGTGTGATTTTAACTTCTACTGCAAACAGGGTAAATGCGCTAAATAATGTAAAAAATAGTATCTTACCAAGGTTTTTCATTTATACTCCTTTTGACTGGTTGGTCTTGAAATTTCATTGGCATTGTTTTGGGCTTCATTTTTTCTAACTGTTCTTGCCATTTTTTCATCTCTTTTTCACTTATTGGTTCTTGTTTTGCTTTTTGAGGGTGTTCTTGTTTGTTAGATGATCCTTCTTCTTCGCCACTTTGTTTAGTCTCTTGTTTATCTTTATCTTGGCTTTTCTCTTTCTCTTTCTCTTTCTCTTCTTTCTTCTTTTTCTTATCTTTGTTTTTTTCTCTCTTTTTATCCTTACCTTTGCCCTTTTTTTTATCTTCTTTCTTCTTCTGTTCTTC
>CAYUSV010000052.1:7933-12965 GCA_964447385.1 uncultured Campylobacterales bacterium
TCTTTTTATCCTTACCTTTGCCCTTTTTTTTATCTTCTTTCTTCTTCTGTTCTTCTTTTTTCTTTTTTTCTAACAGTTTGTTGGTAATTCTTATGTTGTGTTGCAAATCTGATTCAGTTTTAATTTTTTGTGCTTTGTTGAAAGATTCTAGCGCTTCTTTATATCTTTTGAGTCCAACTAGCGTATTTCCTGTGTTAAAAAGTTTTTTGTATTGTAAGTTTTGCTCTTTTGTTGTAACTTTTTTGTAAGTGCTTAATGCTTTTTCATATTGACCATTTTTATAAAGTGCATTTGCAAGGTCATACAAACTTTGGGGAGTTTTTTTTGATTCTACAACTTCTTTGTAAGCCTCCACTGCTTCTTTATAGTTTTTATCTTGGTATGCTTGGTTTGCTTTGTCAATTGTTTGAAAGTCTAAAATTCCAGAGTGTAGGCTTTTTGTTGTAAGGGTTAAAAATAGTAGAATAAAAACAGCACTATTTGCTCTTTTAGGAAATGAGCTAAAAGCAAATAGCAAAAAGATAGTAGCCAAAGCTAATGGATAGTAAAAAAGCTCTTTGTACTCTTTTATCATTCTACTGCTTGTATCTTGCATCTTAAATTTGTCTTTTATATCTTCTACAAGCAGATCAACACTATTGTCTTTTAATCCCCCAACGATATAAGCACCACCACTTTCAATCGCCAATGTTTTTATCTTCTGGTTTAGTCTGCTTATGACTATATTTCCCTCTTTATCTTTGATTGCGATTTTATTTTCCAAGATTGGAGCACCTCCGGTCGTGGCTGTGGCGTAGATATAGATGTGTTCATCTGCTTCATTTGTTGCTTTTAATTCTTCCTCAAAGTTATCATTGTCTCCTCCATCAGTAAAGATGATAACGATTTTTTGTTTAGAATCTTTTAAAAATGTTTTACCTTTTTTGATAGGTATTAGTAAGTTGGTTCCAGTGGTGCTAAGGCTCTCTAGGGAGAGGTTTTTTATAAGATATTTTAGTGTTGTACCGTCTTGGGTCATGGGAGATACTAAAAAGCCATCAGAGCTAAATGCAATTACACCGATATTTGCCTCTTTAAAACTATCTATAAAATCATAAATTTTTTTCTTTGCAAACTCTAGTCTATTTGGATAGATGTCTTTTGCTTGCATAGATTTTGATATATCAAGTGCTATCAAAATATCAATTTTTTTACCCTTTATTTGGACTTCTCCCTTTTCAATAACAGGATGAGAGAGTGCAATAACCATAAGAGAGAGAGCTATAAAAAGCATAAAGTTTCTCCTTTTTTTTGTAAAACTTCCACTGTTAAATGTTAGTTTTTTAAGAATCTCTTTATCAAATATTATGCTTAAATCATTCTCTTTTTTTATGATTAAAAAAAAGAGCAATAGGAGAGCTATTATCATAAATAGTAGATATTCAGGGTTTAGTAAAATCATAAAAGGCTTCTTTTATTTAGTAGATAGGTATAAAATAGTAGAGACATAAAGGCTAAAAATAGAGGATATTGGTAGTAGTAGTTTTTTTTGATATATTTTTCGCTCTCAATTTTGCTTTTTTCCAATTTATCGATTTTATCGTAAACCTCTTTTAATGCATTTTTGTTTGTCGCACTAAAAAATTGTCCATCACTTTTATAAGATATAAGTTTTAGATGGTCTTCGTTAAATTCATTTTTTCTTCCTATGCCGATGGTATAAACTTTAACTCCATACTGTTTTATAAGGCTTAAGCTTACATCAAAGGGTACATTGTCTCCACGACTCTGTCCATCGGTAAGCAAGATGGCGATTTTTGTTTTTGCTTTGGACTCTTTAAAAAGTTTTGCACTTTGAAAAAGTGCATCGTTGATGACAGTATAGTTTGATCCTGCAATTCCTTCAGATAAACCACCCATCATTTGCCACAATATTTTCTTATCATATGTCAATGGAGCAGCTACATAAGCAAAATTTCCAAATACCACAAGTCCTATTTGATCGTCTAATCGTTTTTCTATAAATTTTTGCGCCATTTCTATGGAGACATCAAATTTGCTCTGGTCATTGATACCAGAATACCTACCACCAAATCCATGTCTCATAGAACCACTAGCATCTAGTAACAGGGTTATAGCATAACCCTCTTTGTTTTGTACTTCTAATTTATTGCTAGTGATTGGAGAAGCTAGTGCTGTGATAATTGCTATGATAGCAGTCCATTTAAATATCTTAATCCAAATTGATCTTTTAGTACGGTTTTTTAGAAAAATATCTAGATGTGGAAAAACAATGGCTTCATTTTTTGGTTTGCATAAAATAGCACAAAGTATAAAGATAGGTATCAGTAAAAAAACATACAAAAACTCAAAGTTTAATTCACTCATCAACACTCTTTAAAAACTCTTGATAATATTTTATGCCCTCATCGTCAAAATCGGGTACATCTTTGATAAATTTATATTTTTGTAGTTTTGGCAAAAGTTTCTCAAATAACTCTTCGCTTTGTGGAGTGTCTGCTAAAAATCTTCCATATTTTGTTATCTTATAAGCAGCCTCTTTTGGATTGTTAAACTCTATGTTTTTTAATTTTTGTAAAACTTTAGTTTTAAGTGTCTCTTCTTTTCTTTTTCTTATGGTGCTTATGAGCTTATATAAAAGTGCTCCTATGATAAGTGAGACAAAAACCAAAGCTATGACAAAAAGATATAGACTTATATCGTTAATTGGCTCTAATGCTCTTATATCTTTTAACTCTTGCATGTTACCTTCTTAAAAAAAGTTTTGATATTTTTACAAATGGTTCTTCATCTGTATAGAGTTTTGTAAAAGTGATTTTGTTTTTACGAAAGTATTTAAACAAGATGCTATCCTTTGTGCGTAGGGTTTTGATATATCTTTGTACTGAACTTTTATCGATTTGCATCAGAGTATTTTCTAATGTCTCTGGGTCGATTAGATTTATTTGACCTAGTTGTGGTGGATGCTCTTCTAATTTGTCTCTTGTGATGATGGCAAATACTTCATGTTTTTTTGCCAATAGCTTAAAATCAAACTCTTCAAAATAATCTCCTATTATAAATATGATGGATTTTCTTTTGATACTCTCATACATGTTTTTGGAAAATTTATCTAAGTTAAGTTTTTTCCCAAGTGATTGAAAATTATATATATCAGATACACATCTGTTGACAGCATGAATATTTTTTGTAGGTCGTATCATAGATTGTACTCTATCGGTGTAGATAAAAGATGAGAAAAGGTCTCCATTTTTAACAGCTGAAAATGCTAAAAGTGCTGCACACTCGGCTATAAGCTCTTGTTTAAACCTTTTTTTCCCAAAGTGTACACTCCCTCCTAGCAAAGAGATTATGACTATGTTTAACTCTCTCTCCTCTTTAAAAATTTTGATAAAAGGTTTTTGCATACGAGCGGTTACATTCCAGTCTATCTTTCTTACATCATCACCATATGTGTATTCGCGAAGTTCCATAAAATCAAATCCTTCACCCTCAAAAATTGAAGGGTTATTTCCGGCAATTTCACTAAAAATTTGTCGCTTGGTCTTTATGAGAATTTTTTTCAGTTTGTTCATCAAGGTATATCAACAGCCTCTAAAACTTTTTCGATTATCTCATCACTTGTGATACCCTCTGCTTCTGCTTCATAACTTAAAATAATTCTATGACGAAGCACATCTTTACTCATGTGGACAATATCTACAGGTGTTACATGATCTTTACCTCTAAGATATGCATATGCTTTAGCTGCGTTATAGAGGTTGATAGATGCTCTTGGACTCGCTCCGTACTGAATATACTCTTTGTAACTTAAAAGACCGTAATTTTCAGGTTCACGAGTTGCAAATATAAGATTTACGATGTACTGTTTCAAAGCTTCATCGATATGAATATCTTTAACTTCATTTTGAAGTTTTTTTAGATCATCTGCCGTTGCTACCTTTTGCACTTCATCAAATTTACCATCGGCTACACGAGTTACTATCTCTAACTCTTCCTCTTTTGTATTGTATCCTACAACGATTTTGAGCATAAATCTATCAAGTTGAGCTTCTGGAAGTTGATATGCTCCTTCTTGTTCTATTGGGTTTTGGGTAGCTAGAGTTAAAAATGGTCTTTGGATTTTAAAGCTCTCATCAGCGATAGTCACTTGTCTCTCTTGCATAGCTTCAAGAAGAGCTGATTGCACCTTTGCAGGAGCTCGGTTTATCTCATCTGCTAAGAGAAGATTTGTAAAAATCGGTCCTTTTTTTACCCTAAACTCATTGTTTTTTGGGTCATATATCTCAGTACCGATGATATCACTTGGAAGCAAATCAGGGGTAAATTGTACTCTCTTAAAATCAAGACCAAGCGTCTTTGCCAGAGTATTTACAGTCGTAGTTTTAGCAAGTCCAGGAACACCCTCTAGTAGTATATGCCCCTCACAAAGAAGACCTATAAGAAGCGAGTCAATCATCTCTTCTTGCCCGACAATTACTTTTTGTACCTCATTTTTTATCTGAGTTAGTTTTTCACTCATGAATTCTCCAGATTTATAGAATGAAACTATTTTAGCAAATTATGGTAAAAGTTAAGAAAGGTTATGACATTAGAGAGGATTTGTCTCTAAGATATAGTTTTGCAAGAAGTCTAATAAATTATCCAAAATTATGCGATAGAGAATTATTTAATAATCTCTATCACACAAATAAGGTCTATTTGATTGAAGCCTCGTACATTTTTACAGCTTTATTCATATTTTTTAATAAAGGAATATTTAGCTTTAGTGCTTTTTTAAGAGCTTCATCGGAAGTATCTACTTTTTCAATAATTGGTTTATAATCTGCCAATAGTTTTTGAACTACTTCAAGTTGTTTTAAGATATTTGCATCTTTTGTACCTTTAAGCCCTAGACTCTCATCTCCTTTTATTAAACCATTTAGAGTTTTTTCAAAAAGTGCTACTGTCTTTTTTGTATTTTCAGTATTTGCTGATGCATCAATTCCATTAGCTACTAAAAGTAACTCTTTAGTCATTTTTTGCGTTAACA
>CAYUSV010000053.1:0-12726 GCA_964447385.1 uncultured Campylobacterales bacterium
AGCTTTTTCATTAAATGCTCTAGTTTCAGCAGCACATACAGGAGTATCTAGTGAAGGTACTACAACTAAAAGTTGTACTTTATCATTTGTTCCGCCAACTACTTTATCTGCGAGTCCGCTAGAATTTACTACAGTTATTGCAGGTGCATTATCACCAACATTTATTTCAGTTCCAGTTAAGTTACACTCATTACCTTTTAATGTTACAGTTGCCATATTTTTCCTTTTATATCTGTTTTTTATTTTTGAAACGACGAAAGTATACCTAAATAGGATAAAATTAGTCTTAATTGGGAAAGATTAATTTTTGTTATAGGTGAAATTTCGATATAATTATACTAGATAAGTTGAAAAGGTACCTTAATTTATATGAACAATAAACCAAAATATTCGATTTTTAAAAATGGCTTGTATGCGTTAGAGGGTTTAAAACATGCTATAAATACAGAGAGCTCTTTTAGATTAGAACTATTTTTTGGCTTTTTTAGTCTACTTGGGATTATCTTTTTTCCAATTGATTTAGTTTATAAATTTATACTTTTAATTACTCTTTTTCTTATTTTTATAACAGAGCTTTTAAATTCTGCAATTGAGAGTGTGGTAGATTTAGTAACAAAAGAGATACATCCTTTGGCAAAAAGTGCAAAAGATGTTGGAGCAACAGCTGTGTTGTTTGCTCTCGTTTTACATGTTGTTTGTTGGGTTTTTATTTTAATATATCAACTATAAAATTAATTTTATAAAAGATTTTATAATTTTTGCTAAAATAATTTGAGTTTATGACGATCTAGCTAATGAAACAAAATTTTAAGGAGATGAAATGAAGACAAAGTTAATTGTTCTATTTATGGTAGGTGCATTTTTTACAATGAATGCTCAGGCGTCTTGGGTTATAGTAAATGAAGATGGTTCAACGCAAAAGCTTGATGCATGTTGCAAGAAAAAAGTTTACAAAAAGGTAGTTAAAACGCCTGAAGTTTGTGAAACTTGTGATTATAGTAAGTTTTCGTTAGCTAAACTACTCCCTGTTGGAGATGAAAAGCTACAGCCTGCAACACTTAAAAACTGTGGTAACTAACACTATTATGATATAGGCTTTTGACTATATCATAATAGGTAGAAACAACTTCTAAATACCATTTTGTTATAATCCAAATAAATACAAATTAGGGACAGCACATGGGAAGAGCCTTCGAGTACCGAAAAGCGGCAAAAGAGAAACGATGGGATAAGATGTCAAAAGTATTTCCACGACTCTCAAAGGCTATCACCGTAGCCGCAAAAGATGGTAGTGAACCGGATATGAATCCAAAACTTCGTTCCGCCATACAAAATGCAAAATCTGAAAACATGCCAAAAGATAATATTGAAGCAGCTATCAAAAGAGCTAGTGGTAAAGATAGTAGTCAAATAGAAGAGATAAGTTATGAGGGTAAAGGTCCACATGGTTCACTTATATTTGTAGAGACCGCAACTGACAATAACACTAGAACAGTGGCAAATATAAGAAATTATTTTAACAAAAATGGTGGGCAGTCACTTGATAATGGTTCATTGGAGTTTATGTTTTCAAGAAAAGCAATTTTTGAGTTTACTAAAACGCCAGAGATGGACCTTGAAGAGCTTGAATTAGAGCTTATTGACGCAGGATTGGAAGAGCTTGAGGTTGATGGTGATAGTGTCACTCTTTATGGTGATTATACTAGTTTTGGAGCGCTTAGCAGTGCATTGGTGGATTTGGAGTTAGAGATATCTAAATCATCTCTTAAGAGAATTCCAAATAGCTCTATCGTACTTAGTGAAGAGCAGATGGCTGATGTCGATAAGCTAATTGACAAAATTGAAGATGATGAAGATGTATTAGCTGTATACACAAACATTGAGTGAGTATGTAAATGAATACAAATGAAATTTTAAGAGATTGTTACACACTGCTTGGTGTGGATGAATCGCAAATGGTAGATATTTTTAAGCTTGGCGGTTTTGATGTCAATCCAGATACGCTAAGTGGTTATTTAAAGCCTGAAGGTGACAAAGAGTTTTTGGATTGTGGATATGAGGCGCTTGGTAGTTTTTTAGATGGTTTAATCACCTATAAAAGAGGCTCAAGTGATAAAAAAAATTCCAAAGATGTAGAAGTACGGCTAAATAACAATCTTATTTTAAAAAAACTTCGTATCGCCTATGAATTAAAAGAGGTCGATTTGTACGCAATTTTTAATTCAGTTGATATTGATATAACCAAAAATGAGCTCGGTTCACTTTTTAGAAAAGAGGGACATAAAAACTATCGTAGTTGTCCCGATTCGATATTGAAGCTTTTTTTAGAGGGTCTTATAGAGTGTGAGTCCACCCTATAAACCTGCGTTAAACTTAGGTTATAAGTTCACCAATTTTTTGATTTCAAACACTATCTCTTTTGGGGTTTTATTTTCTACATCGATTATGATATCAGCTACTGTTTTATACTCTTTTATGCGTTTAGCATATAGCTTTTTTGCCTCTTTTGTATCTTGAAAAAGAGGTCTTTTAGCTAATTTTTTCTCTGCGTTTGGGTGCTCTTTTATCCGTTTTAAAATTGCTTCAAAAGAGGAGTCTAAAAATATTATGGTTCCAATCTTTTTAAGAGATTTTGTTTTGAAAAATCCGCCACCGGTTGAGATGATGGCGTTGTCAACACTTTTTTCTAACCATTTTGCACACTTTTGTTCCAAATCTCTAAAGTAAGGTTCACCATCATCTTCAAAAATATCTTTTATTTTTCTGTTTTCTGTACTCTCTATCAAGTCATCAGTATCCACAGCAAACACATTAAATTCGCTTGCAAAAGCTCTACCAACAGTTCCTTTTCCAACACCCATAAAGCCTATTAAAACGATATTTTTCACGACTCAAAATCCTCACTGCTTTTTTTCTTTTTTGGCTCTAGTATGATTTGTGTACCTTCAAAATCAAAAAAACCTCTTAATTGATTGACAAGATAGCGTTTATAACTAAAGTGAAGCGCTTTGGGTCTATTCATAATAAGAGCAATTCGCGGTGGTTTTGTATCAAATTGTGTTGCAAAATAAATTTTTACCAATTTACCCTGATCTGAAGCCATGTGATGTCTTTGATTTGCAATTTTTATCACTTCATTTAGTTTTGATGTTGAAATTCGTTTTGAGTAGTTTTGATATACTTCTAATATCTTATCATTTATCTTATGTACTCTTTTGTGTGAGAGTGCTGAGATAGTGATGATAGGTGCATATGAGAGAAACCTAAAACGATCTCTTACATTTTGGATACTTTTATCGTATTCATAAAAGGCTTTATCCCATTTGTTAAGTACGATCATCACACTGAGTCCAAACTTATCTACAAGATGCGCAATCTTCTCATCAAGTTCTTTAAACTCTTCGCTAGAGTCCAAAACCAAAAGAGCAACATCAGCACCCTCTAACATCTTTTGTGTCCTTTGAAGAGCGTGTCTCTCAATTCCCTCTATCTTGCCTCGTTTTCTAATCCCTGCTGTATCAACAAAAGTTATCAATTTATCTTTATATGTAAATTGTTCATCAACAGGATCGACGGTTGTACCTGCTATATCACTTACAATTGAGCGCTCTTCGCCTATAAGAGCATTTAAAAGTGAGCTTTTACCTACATTTACGCGACCGATTATGGCTACTTTTATCTCATTGCTCTGCTCTTCTAAAGACTTGCTTTCTAGCTCTTCCTCTATAAAATCTTCAAAAGAGAAATTATCATCTTCTTGTAAATCTAACTCTTCTTCACTCTCTTTTGGGATTTGAGAATCGATCCAATTTATCAATTTTTTTGTACCTCTATTGTGTGATACAGAGATAAAAAACATCTCAGATGCTCCAAAATTGCCAAATTCCCACCCCATATCCTCTTGGGATTTATCATTGTCTAATTTATTTACAACAAGAGCAAGTTTTTTACATGATTTTTGAAGTTCATAAAATATCTTTTTATCTTCATCATCAGGAAGTGTTTTGCCATCTACTATGTAAAGTACGATATCTGCTTTATTAGCAGCTTTTAGAGAACTCTTTTTTACTGTTGTAAAAAGTTCTGTTGAGTCATCAAGTCCACCGGTATCAATAAGAATTGCAGGAGTCTGGTTTATGAGTACTTCTCTTTTTTTGATATCACGTGTGGTACCACTGACATCGGAGGTTATAGCATCCCATTGTCTTGAAATTCTATTAAATAGGGAGCTTTTACCAACATTTGGTTTGCCAATAAGTGCAATTTTTGTCATTAATACTCTTTTTTTGAGTGTAATATATCGATATTTGGATTTAAGTCTATTTAAAAAGAATTAAATCAGTCTATATTTTGTACAATGGTGCAAATATTTTGTAAAGGTAGTATTTGAATATGCGTAAAATTGTACTATCTTTGATGTTGCTTATAAATACTCTTTTTTGTTCTGATTATTCAATAGATGCTGAGTATGATATCAGCTATGGTTTTTTTGGAACTATTGGAACAGCTGTTGCTAATTTAAAAGTAGAAAAAGGTACATATAAGATAAAATTAATAGCTAAATCAACAGGTTTAGCCAAGCTTATAAGTGGCAACCGTATTGAGATATATGAGAGTACAGGTGTTATAGAAAATGGTAAATTAGTACCAAATATATTTATAAGTAATAAAAAAAGAGCTACAAAAATAGATATCAAAAGATATCTATTTGATCATGAAAACAAGAGTATAAGTGCGATATCTACACGCATACATGATGGACAAAAAAGAGATAATAAGACCCTTTTGCCATATTATGCGGATGAAGATATATTAACACTTTTTTTTAATTTAAAACACTATTTAGGTGAAAATTTTTTATTAAAAGAGGATAAAAAACTGTTTGCAGTTGGTGCCAATGATAAAAATGGTATGGTGAATTTACTTTTTATTGATAAAAACAGACGCAAAGATTTAGCACAGTTACTTGAAAAGCCAAATCATATATTAGCTTTGGTTTTAAACAAAAGAATTTTTGCTAGTCAAAAAGGTGAAATGTATATAAATCTTAACAATGATGGTATCTGTATCTCTGCTATCTTAAAAGATGTTGTAATGTTTGGAGATATTAGGGGAAAAATTAGGAAATTAAAAATTACAAAAGAGGAATCAAAATGATATTGTTAGCAGGACCTTGTGTGATAGAGAGTCGTGATACTTTGATGAGAATTGCTGAAAATCTTAAATGTTATGAAGAGGATCAAAGAATAGAGTTTTATTTCAAAGCAAGTTTTGACAAAGCAAATCGTACTTCACTAGAGAGTTTTAGAGGGCCTGGTCTTCATGAAGGATTAAAACTTTTAGAAGAGGTAAAAAAAGAGTTTGGTTATAAGCTTTTAACTGATGTGCATGAGACTTGGCAAGTTAATGAAGCTGCAAATATTGTAGATGTACTTCAAATTCCAGCTTTTTTATGTCGCCAGAGTGATCTGTTAGTAGAAGCTGCTAAAACTAAAGCGATAGTAAATATCAAAAAAGGTCAGTTTATGAATCCCGTTGATATGCAATACTCTGCTTTGAAAGTATTAAAAACTAGAGGTTACGATGAGCCAACTTATGAAAATAGTAAAAAAGCAGGTTTATGGCTAACAGAGAGAGGTAGTAGTTTTGGCTATGGTAATCTTGTTGTTGATATGCGAAGTCTTATTATTATGAGAGAGTTTGCACCTGTTGTTTTTGATGCTACTCATGCGGTGCAGATGCCAGGAGGTGCTGGAGGTAAAAGTAGTGGCAAAAAAGAGTTTGTAGCACCATTATCTAGGGCTGCTGCAGGAGTTGGAGTAGATGGATTTTTCTTTGAAACTCACTTTGATCCAACCGTCGCACTTAGTGATGGAGCAAACATGTTAAAGTTAGATGAGTTAAAAGCTACTGTAAAGACTATCTTAGAGATACAAGATATATTGTAAAAATCACCTTTTTTGTCGATATTAGAGATATATTTATCGAAGGTATGTGATGCTTAAAAATCTTAATTCAACTACTGTGAAAAGATTGGGTGACAATTTTGCATCTTTGACGCTTCTTCAAGGTATCAATTATTTAGTTCCATTGATTGTATTTCCATATCTTGTTAGAGTGCTTGGATTTGATGGTTTTGGGCTTTACTCTTTTATATTAGCAATTATCATGTATGGTGTTATGTTTAGTGATTATGGTTTTGATCTCTCAGCTACTCGAATGATCTCTCTTCATTCAGATGATAAATCAAAAATTAATGAGATATTTAGTACCGTCTTAGTCATTAAGTTTGCTATCTCTTTAATCTATCTTTTTGTTTTGACGCTACTAGTTTTTTTTGTTGATAAATTTTCACAAAATGGCTATTTGTATTATATAGCATATGGTTTTGTGATAGGTCAGCTACTTTTTCCTGTTTGGTTTTTTCAAGGTATTGAAAAGATGCGTTATATCACAATTATAAATGCGCTCTCAAAACTAATTTTTACACTGCTTATCTTTATTTTTGTACAATATAAAGATGATCTATACCTAGTACTTCTTTTTAATTCGTTAGGTTCTATTATAGCTGGAGCTGTTGCACTTAGAATTGCTGTAAAAAAGTTTGATATATCATTTCATTGTCCAACAAAAGAGCAGATTGCATTTTATCTAAAAGATGGTTGGTATATTTTTACTTCAAGAGTTGCAGTAGATCTTTACATGACATCAAATATCATAATTCTTGGTTTTTTTGCTAACAATACTATCGTAGGCTATTACTCAATCGTAGAGAAGATTATACGTGCGATTGGAAGTATATTAGAGCCTTTAACTAGGACAGTTTTTCCCTACCTTACAAAAGTATACAAAGAGTCAAAAGAGCTTTTTTTTAAGAGAAATATCCAACTCTTTTTTTTGATACTCTCTATTATGCTACCTACCGCATTGATAGTTTTTTACAATGCATCTTGGATTTTAAAAATTGTTTCAGGAGAAGAGCCAAATGAGTTGGTGATATATCTATTTCAAATATTTTCATTTATTTTAGTTTTTTATCTCTATGGCCATCAATTTACAAACATGTTAGTAACACTTGGAAAGAGCAGAATATTAAATAATATTGTTATGATAGCAGGTGGGCTAAATATCACAACTGCACCTATTATAATCTATTCTTTTGGTGTTGTAGGACTTGTTTATCTAAATGTAGCAATAGCACTTTTTATAGCTTGCACAAAAGGTTATTATCTTTATAGATTAAAACTCTAACTTTTGCCAAGTTTTGCTCTCACCGCTTTTATAGGAGAGTTGACAATCTTTTAAACCGTAAGATGTGTAAAAAATCATAGGATCAATACTTAAATCTTTATGCCGTTTTGTGTAGATATCAACACCTAACATTACCCTTTTGTATTCAAAAAATTGTTCTGAAAAACTAACAAAAAGGATATTTATATCTCTGCTTTGATGTAATCTTTGATGAGCTAATGTGCTTATCTTATCTAAAAAACTTGTTAAAATTAGACCACATCTTGGTATAATTTGTCCATCTTCATTTACAAACCCAGCTGCTAAATCATGTTCATAATCATCATCTTTAAGATATGCCTTGCCATCAATGTTTATAAAACTATTTACAAGTTTACTATCATTTTTCAAAGATTTAAAAGCACGATTTTTTAAATTCCTCTCTGATATAATTTTGAGTGATTTGTGGTTAATATATTTTAGATCTTTTAATAGCCTATCAATAATCTCTTTATGTTTATCCTTAGCGTTATTTTCAAGGTTGTTGATTAAAAGTGTGGGAATTATTTTAAATTTTGATTTATGCTTTTTGATGATGTTTTTACAGAGTGTATCAGCAAAGACTATATTTTGCCGAGCCCATTTTAAGTTCTCCTCTTTGGTAGGAAGATGAAAATGACCAACTTCTAAAATAACTACTGTTGGTTTTTTATAAGTATTTAATTTTTTATCAATAAATCTACTGATATGTTCTATTTTATCATCTTCATGTTTGTTTTGTATTGTCAAATCTTTATCTCTTTTTGATTTTCAAACCAGAGTTGGAATATAAATATAGTCCATAATTTATATTTATAAGCAAGATTTCCTCTATAAAACTCATCTCGTATATTTAAAACAGTTTTTACATCGAATATATCATCATCTCTTAATCTACGCTCATTTATTTGTGTAAAAAGTAGTTCCTTTAGTGGGCCTTTTAGCCAACTAGAAAAGGGTATATCAAGACCACTTTTAGGACGATCTAGGAGGTTTTTTGGTATATATTTATATGTTAACTCTTTTAAAATATATTTTTTACAACCATTTTTAATTTTAAGTGAACTTGGAACATTTGCCATATAGCTGATTAAATCACTATCTAAAAGAGGCTCTTTTATATTTATATTTACACTATTAGCTGAGTGAAAACTCTTCACTAGTTCAGCATCAACCATAGAAGTTTTAAAATAGCTTCCAGTTACTTGATCTACAATTTCGCAGTTTTTTGAAAAACCGATCTCATCAAATGTTGTATTAAATGTTATAATTTCGTCTTTTAATAACGCTTTGATCTCATTTTCATAAAAAATTATAGGTTTTATTTTGACCATTTGTGATATTTTTGTTGCTTTTAAAAGCTGTAAAAGTTTGTAGTATTTTGTAGGTATGTTTTTGTATTTATTTAAAAGAGGAATTTTATAAAAATTTATATTGTTAAAGATTTGATAGACTCTTTTTCTTAGAGTTGGAGGAGTTTTTTGTATTCTTTCAAATAATTTAATATCATCTGCTGTAGCAAATATTTCGTCACCGCCATCTCCAACAAATAGCGAATTAAAGCCACTATTTTTTACAAGTTGAGTTAGAATTACCATAGGTGTTGCACCATAATCTGCAAAAGGCTCATCAAAAGTCTCACACAGTTTTGGTACAATAGTTTTAGCGTCATTTGTGCTGAAATAGTGCTCATGGTGATCTGTATTTAGGTGCAAGGCAATTTTTTTTGCATAAGGTGCTTCATTTATGCTCTTATCATTAAATCCTATTGTAAAGGTGTTGATTTTTTTTTCACAAGTTTGTGTTAATAGTGCTGTAACCATTGAGCTATCATATCCACCACTTAGTGATGCTGCAAATGGCTCTTTATCTTTTCGTTTTTCAATTGAGTTATAGAGTATGTCTTGGACAGAATTTATGACATCTTTTTCATCTAGTTTAGATTTTTTCTCTTTATAACATGACTCTAGTGACCAATACTCCTTTTGAGTATAACTTCTATTTTTTAGATCGTATGTAATGTAGTGAGCTGATTTTACCTTATGTGTATGTTCAAAAATTGTGTAAGGCTGTAGTATATATCCATAACTTAGATAAGTTGCCAATGCTTTTTTATCAATCTTTTTTGTAAATGTAGAGATTTTGTAAAAACTTTTAAGTGAACTTCCAAAAATAAAAGAGTTATTATGATTGTAGAAGTATAAAGGATGTGTACCTACCCGGTCTTTTACTAGATAGAGTAATTGTTTTTTTTTATCATAAATTATTAGGCTAAAGATTCCATCAATTTTTTGGAAAAGTGCAGTATCAAAATGTTTGTATGCCATAGAGATTAAAATGTTATCTTTTATCTCTTTGTCTATATTTAACTCTTTTTTCAGTTCTGTTTTATTGTAGATTGATCCATCAAAACCGATTATAAGATTATCTTTAATCTCTTGGAGTTTTTCATCTTCTTTAATGAAGAGATTAAAATTTTGATGTAGAGTTGTTGGTTTTTTATCAAAATTAACAACTCCAAAAATATTTTTCATAAAGGGTCTACTTATTTTTAAAGATTTTTATTCTATTATAGATGATATTAATAAAAAAAACGATAGATTAATCAATTATAGAAATAAAATAAGATATAGGGTATCTCTTGTGTATCAATTAAAGTGGATAGTTAAAAGATTTAATTTTTTAAAACGAATCTTTTTTGAATTTCTAAATAAATTAATCTATCAAAAAAACTCACAATATCTCTTACACACTACAAATGCTCACCAAATACCGTTTCAATCAATACTCTTTTATAATATTTTTGGTCGTTTTCTTTGGGCATCTAAAGAAATAATATTAAAAAAAAGTCTTAAGCTTGAAGGCTATGATACTAAAGCAGAAGATTTAATTAATTTATACCATAAAGGCAGTTATCAAATATTATGGCCAAAATCCCCTATGGTAAAATTTGATAATTATCAATTAAGTGATGATTTTTGTAAAAAGATTGAAGATAGTTTATCACATGCGTATGCAAATGAGTTACAAAAATTTGATAAAACTAAAGAGTGGGAGAGGATTGAAACAGTTATAAAAAGCCATTTTTTTAACAATTTGGGTCATATCCAAAAACTAAAACTTATAAACTTTAGAGATGATACAAAACTATATCAAGATTTGTTTAACGATCAATTTAACTATATCGATCGACATGAGGGTTATACAAAGTCATATCTTAAATCGATTGATCTTATTTTAGAGTATCACAGACTAAGCGCTAAAGTGAATAAAACTATATTAGCTTCTATAAGTGAGAGTAGGGCTGGAAACAATTTATGTGTACAATATAGAGGCAAAAGAGTAAGTCATAAAAATCTTTTTCATGCTGTTGTTGTAAATGATATTATTAAAACTATCTCTTTTACATCAGTGAAAAAAAATGTAATATTAGATATCGGAAGCAGTTATGGGGCGCTTGCATATATACTTCATCACTATACACCAAATAGTTGTCATGTTTTACTAGACCTGCCTGAGACTTTAGTTTTAACATCTTATTTTATAAAATACAGTTTTCCCAGATTAAAAATAGCGCTTTTATCTGATATAGTTGATGATTTGGACGATTTTGATAAACTTATAAAAGAGTATGATTTTATCATAATTCCACCATCAGTTTTAACTTTTATCAAAGATGAAAGTGTGGATTTGGTTATAAACACAGCCTCTATGGGGTTTATGCAAAAAGAGTATGTGGATTTTTATCTTACACAGATAGATAGAACGCTTAAGATTGGTGGTTATTTTTATTCGTTAAACAAAGAGTATAGTGACAATTGGGGAGTTGGCGTACATGAGTGGGATTTTAGGAGTTCTTTTATAACACGACTGTTTGAGTATAACAATAGATTTTCATATCCTCAATGGTTAGGGCAAAAGATAAGTAAAAAATGAAAAAAACAGATACAAATGCTGACATGTCACATCAAAACTCTTTTATCTACAGGCTTGGAGAGTTTTTTAGTTCATTAAAAGACAATGGTATAAAGTCTACAATTACTAAGATAATTCAAAGAGTTTATTATAAATTTAAGGGTGTTGATTTCTCGACGCAAAATATATATGATCTCACTTTAGTCGGTGATTATAAAGATCATGGAACTGCGCTTGTCTCAACATCAAAAGATTTTTTTAATAAAGTTTTTGATGATTTAGAAAAAATTACAGAAAAAAAGATACGAAAGAGTATTTTTTTAGATTATGGTAGCGGTAAGGGAGGTGCTATAATCTGGGCAAGAAAAGCGGGATTTACTGAGAGTATCGGTATAGAGTTTGCAAAGGAGTTACATCAGAAAGCTTGTGAAAATATACAGAGATTAAAGGTTAGCTCTACAAAATCATTTTATCAAGATGCCACAACTTACACCCCACCAAAAGATGTTTCGGTCATCTACTTTTTTAACCCTTTTGATGAAACTGTTATGCAAAAAGTTGCACAAAATATCATATCTCAAAAAGATAGTTACACAAATGAAGTCTATATCATCTATGGCAATCCTTCGACAGATATGTTAGATAACTATTTTAAACTTTTAGATAAAACTACTCACGCAAGTGGTGCGAGGGTTAGTTATTATAAAGTTATTTGATAGCTAAAAATCCTTCAAAATTCATATATTTTTGAATACTTATGATATCTACAAAACCGGCTCGTTTTAAAAGATCTATATTTGCATTTGTAGAAAAAGGCTCAAGCACACCTTTTAAACTTTGGGTTTTTGTGATAATTTCGTCAGCTGTGTAACCTATGTCTAATTTATATTCTGTATATAAATTTGTTAAGATATCTTGAAATCTAGCATCATTTGCACGCACTTTTTCATACAATATAAAAGCACCACCCCAGTTTAGCGAACTATAAATCTTATCAAAAATCTGTTGACGAAGTTTGGGATGAATAAATTGGATAGTGTAATAGGAGATAATCATATCGGATTTTTCAAATTCAACTACATTTATATCTTTTTGCATGTAAGATAGGTTTTTGCAGATATAAAGATCATTAGCTTTTTTTACCATATCTTTTTCAATTTCAAAACCGATAAACCAACTATCTCTAAAAGAGTGTTTTTTTGCAATTTTGTAAAGAAGTGTACCGGTTGAAGAGCCAAGCTCATAACAGATTGAGTCATTTTTGATAAAATAATCACTTAAGTTTTCAATGAGTTTGTGCCCCTCTTTGTACATAGGTACTGATTTTGCAACATGATCTTCAAAATGCTCTACCATCTTGCCATTAAATTTCCAGTTTGCATTTTCTGCTTTGATATGGTCACCTATTTTTGGCATGATTGCTCCTGTTTTACAGATTGTATCATACCAATTAAAATAATTAGATATGAACAGATACTTAACCTATACACTATATAAAATTGGTCGATATTGTGTAATATGGTTAAGTAGCAGTCCAGAACT
>CAYUSV010000054.1:0-12463 GCA_964447385.1 uncultured Campylobacterales bacterium
GTTGCCGCCAGTTTTGGAATCGCCACAGATGCCAAAATACCTAAAATCACGATCACGAAGATCAACTCTATCATTGTAAAACCACTTCTTTTCATAAAGAACTCCTTGAAATTTTCCCCGACTCTTTTGTGCGCCGTTAAAACTATATCGACTCAATTTGAGAGAACTTTATATTTTTGTCATAAAAAAAGCTTTTTACTGACGGAGTAGTTGTGATATAATATTTCAAAGATATAGAGATGATTTATATTATGATATATAACAACTAAAAAAGGCTATTTTTGGCAAAATTCAGACTATCAAGCGATTTCCAACCCGCCGGCGATCAACCTAAAGCCATAGAAAAGCTCTCAAACTCTATTATGAGTGGAAATAGATACCAGACTTTGGTAGGAGTAACTGGCAGTGGTAAAACTTATACTATGGCAAAAATTATCGAAAAGACTAAGCGTCCTACACTTATCATGACTCACAACAAAACTTTAGCAGCTCAACTGTATAGTGAGTTTAAACACTTTTTTCCAGACAATCATGTTGAGTATTTTATCTCATATTATGACTATTATCAACCAGAAGCTTATATACCAAGAACTGATCTATTTATAGAGAAAGATAGCTCTATAAATGAAGAGATAGAGAGGCTTCGTCTATCAGCTACTGCATCTTTACTTGGTTACAACGATGTCATATGTATAGCTTCTGTTTCAGCAAACTATGGTTTGGGAAATCCCACTGAATATAAAAAAATGGTGCAAATTATAGAAGTAGGAAGTGAATTAAACCAAAAAGAGATGTTGCTTAAATTGGTGGATATGGGCTACAAACGAAACGACAACTATTTTGATCGAGGTGATTTTCGCGTAAATGGCGATGTTGTTGATATCTATCCAGCTTATAGTGATGAAGAAGCTATAAGGGTTGAGTTTTTTGGAGATGATATAGAGAGCATATACTACTTTGACTCTTTGACAAATCAAAAAACAGTTGAAAAACAAAAAGTCATCATCTACGCTGCAAACCAATTTATAGTCGGACAAGATCGTCTAAAAGTTGCCATCAAAGAGATTGAAGAGGGGTTAGGGGAACGTTTGGCATCTTTTAGAAGTGAAGGTAAACTTGTAGAGGCTCAAAGACTGCAACAAAGAGTTGAGTTTGATTTAGAGATGTTAAATGCCACTGGTGCGTGTAAAGGAGTAGAGAATTATGCCAGACACTTAACAGGTAAAAAACCAGGCGAAACACCCTACTCTCTTTTTGATTATTTTAAGGAGATGGGTGAAGAATTTTTAGTCATTGTAGATGAATCTCATGTCTCTTTACCTCAATTTCGAGGCATGTATGCAGGTGATAGAAGTCGAAAGGAGACTTTGGTAGAGTATGGCTTTCGTCTACCTTCTGCACTTGATAACCGCCCTTTGATGTTTGATGAGTATATAAGTAAAGCTCCTGCATATCTTTTTGTCTCTGCAACTCCAGCTGATTTGGAGTTTGATCTCTCAAAATCTAACATTGCAGAACAGATTATTCGTCCTACTGGGCTTTTAGATCCTGAGATTGAGATCATAGATAGTGAGTTTCAAGTAGAGCGGCTCTATGATGTGATTAAAAAGATAGTAGCTAAAAACGAGAGAGTTTTAGTGACAGTTTTGACCAAAAAAATGGCTGAAGAGCTTAGTAAATATTACCTAACCCTTGGTATGAGGGTAAAATATATGCATTCAGATATCGATACCATTGAGAGAAATCAGATAATTAGAGGACTTAGAATTGGTGAATTTGATGTACTTGTAGGAATAAACCTACTTCGAGAGGGGCTTGATCTGCCTGAGGTTTCACTTGTGGCGATTTTAGATGCTGATAAAGAAGGGTTTTTACGAAGTGAGACAGCACTCATACAGACCATGGGAAGAGCAGCAAGAAATGTAAACGGAAGAGTTATCATGTTTGCTAAAAAAATCACACGCTCTATGCAAGCTGCTATTGATACTAAGGATTATAGACGCTCTCGCCAGATGGAGTATAATAAAAAACATAACATCACACCAACAAGTACAGTACGAAAACTAGATGAAAATTTACGACTTGAAGATTATAGTGAAATTGCTGAGAAAAAATTAAAACAGAAAATTCCAAAGAGTGAGAAACAAAAAATTGTAAAAGAGCTCAAAGCAAAGATGATACAAGCGGCTAAAGATTTGGAGTTTGAAATGGCTGCAAAATATCGTGATGAGATAGAGAAGATTAAAAAATTATAATATACATATCCTACTTCAGATAATATAATGTATAATAGTGTCTTAATTGGGACAAGGGGCATCTTCATTGAAAATCACAACGCATGTAGAGAGATTTACTACTCCACTTTATCTTGAGAGTGGTCGTATACTTGAACCATATGAGTTGATCTATGAAACTTACGGTGAACTAAACCAGGATAAGTCAAATGTAGTAGTCATCTGCCATGCACTCACAGGTAGCCACCATGCAGCCGGTCTTTATGAGGGAGATCGTAAAGCTGGTTGGTGGGATGCGATGATAGGTAGTGCAAAAGCTATAGATACTGATAAATATTTTGTTATATGTGTAAATGTTGTTGGTAGCTGCTTTGGCTCAACCGGACCTCTTAGTCCACAATATCCATCAAGTGAGCTATATCGTCTAAAATTTCCAGTTATTACCATAAGTGATATTGTCAAAGCTCAAATAACTCTTTTTGACCGTTTAGGTATACATAAAGCACACGCAGTTATCGGTGGCTCGATGGGGGGTATGCAAGCTCTATGTTTTTCTATAGAGCATTCAAACTTTGCAAAAAAACATATTATATTAGCATCAACTTATGCAACAAGTGCTTGGGCAATTGCTTTTAACAAGGTAGCAAGAGAGTCTGTTTTAAAAGATCCACTATTTAAAGATGGTTTTTATGACCCAATAGAGATAAAAAAGTCAGGATTTCCAGGACTTTCAACAGGGCGCATGTGTGGCTATATATCATATCTAAGTCCTGATACCATGGATCAGAAATTTAGCAGAAATTATGTACAAACAGATGGTTTATATGAACTTTTTGGCAGATTTGAAGTTGAAAGATATTTAGACTACAATGGATTAAATTTTGTCAACTGGTTTGATCCTCTTAGTTTCTTATATATCACCAAAGCTATAAATATATTTGACGCAACTAGAAATTTTGACTCTTTAGAAGATTCGTTAAGTCGTATCAAATCAAAATTGACTTTGATCTCATTTTCGAGTGATCTTCTCTTTTTACCAAGAGAAATGGCAAAAATTCATCAAACTATGTGTAATATTGGGAAAGAGAATTTATCTACATATATAGAGGTAGATAGTAGTTATGGTCATGATGGATTTTTAGTAGAAATTGATAAATTTTCCCACCATGTGGGGGATGCTTTACAGGAGAGAGAATGAAAGATACAAATTTTGAAAAAAGTTTAGAAAAATCTAAAGAGATTTTAGAAAAACTCGTAAATCCGGAAATTACTCTAAATGAGAGTGTCACTCTTTATAAAAAAGGTATGGATGAGTTAAAAAATGCAAGTAAACTTTTAGAAGAGGCAAAACTAAAATTTGAAATCTATCAAAAAGATGACACACCACAAAGTGATAACTTATGAAAATAGCAGCACTTCAACTATCTACTCTTCCTCTAAGCAATTCAAAACTCGAAGAGTATCTAAAAAAATGTAGCCTTGAGGGAAGTACAATAGCCATCCTTGGTGAGTATGTTCTCAATAGTTTTTTCAAAGAGCTAGTAAAAATGCCAAAATATATGATAAAGGAACAATCCAAACATAAAATTGAGGCGTTAGAACAGTTTGCAATAACTTATAAACTGATCATAATTGCTCCAATAGTTATAGTAAATAACGATAAAATCTATAAATGTTTAGGAAAATTTACACAATCAGGTAGTGAATTTACAAACCAAGAGTTTTTAATAGATTTTGACCACTGGGATGAAGCTACATATTTTGACAATATTGCAAACTCAGATATAAAACCAATGATATTTTCACACAATGGTCTTAATTTTGGGGCAATTTGTGGTTTTGAGATGCATTTTGATCCTATCTGGTCAGCTTTTAACAGAGCTAATGTAGATATAGTGTTACTGCCATCTGTATCTACATTTGGCTCAAACCAAAGATGGAACGAAGTTTTAAAAACAAGAGCTTTTGTAAACAATATATATATACTTCGAGTTAATCGTGTTGGAAAGTATGATGACAATGAGGGGAGTTTATGGAAATTTTACGGAAATACTTATCTTATAAACCCTGATGGACAGATAGAAAATACACTTGGTGAAAAAGAGGATTTTATGGTTATAGATGTTCGCAAAAAAGAGATAACAGACGCTAGAAAAAACTGGGGCTTTACAAAACAATTACAAAAAAGGAGCTTAATATGATAGATGAATATTTTCACAGGCAACTACAACTTTGGGGTAAAGAGAGACAAGACTCTTTACAGTCAAAAAAGATTGCCATTATTGGTGCTGGTGGACTAGGTTCATCCTTGGGTATTGCACTTGGTGCTTCTGGAATTGGTACAATTTACTGTATCGATTTTGACCATATTGAGGTACACAATATTCATAGACAAATTGCGTTCAAGACAGAAGATGAAGGCAAAAACAAGTGTGAAGTTTTATCTGATCTTATCATGTCTCGTTGTGATTACGTCAAAGCAATTCCTAAGAATATCTATTTTGAAGAGTTTTGCAATGAAAACAATGAACTAGATCTTATCATAGATGCTACTGACAATCTTAGAGTAAGAGCAGAAATTAATGCCTACTCAAAAAAGTCAAAAATCCCTTGGCTTTATGGATCTGTAGAGGAGTTTAACGGTCAAGTTTGCTTTTTTAAAGATAGTGATTTTGGTGTTTTTAAAATTACAGATCGAACACCAGGAGGCATAGCAGCACCTATCATCATGCATATAGCTTCACTTCAAGCAAATATAGCACTTCGCTATCTTTTAGGTTTACCTGTAAAAAGAGACCTTCTATATTATCTATATTTTGATGATAGCGGAGAACTTATCACTCAAAAGTTTGCTATGCCAAAGAGTAGTGATGGATGAAAAAGAGAAAAAATTAAAAGAGATTGAAGAGCTTTTAAAAGTATATGGGGGAGATCTTCAGATAGATCCCTATGTACTAGAGTATCTTACACTTGATGAATTAGAATCAATAGAGTTAAATATCTTGAAAAAACAGAGTAATGTTATAGAAGAGAACTCACAATGGCTACAACAGTTTAAAAAAGAGCAAGATATCACTTAGGATATCTTATAAACTCTTTTATTAGAAACTAACTGTTCCACTAATTGTTTTAAGTTTATAGTTACTAATTTTAGTTATTGGATTACAACCTGCGCCACAATTTGCATAATTTTTATAACCTACCAATACCTTCTCTTCATATGTCTCATATACTGTTCTACATTTAGTAACAACACATCTTTTAGATACAACAATCCCCTCTGTTTTACAAGCGTCAGAGCCACTATCCTTAAAATCTATCGCACTTTTTTGTTCTTCATCCCAACACTGTTTTTTAGGAATCTTCTTAATTACAGTTTTCCAAATTGGCTCTGTTTTATATACGGGAAACTCACATTTGACTGTACCTGCTTGAAGACTAACTGCTAACCCCAATGCTACTAAAACTGCTACTGACTTGTTCATTTGAACTCCTTTAAATTTGTTTTACGCCCTCAGTATATGAGAATTAAGAATTCAAGTCAATAAAGGTAAATTATATTTTATCTTTTATGAAAGTTAAATTTTATGAAAGTTATTGTATAAAGTAGGAAAAAACAATTTTTAACCTTAAACAAAAGGTTATTTTTTTATACTTTTGGCAAATTTTATTTACTTTTGTAGAGTATTTAAGTCATCTTTTTCTCTATACTCTACAAATTGTAACAGCTAAAAGTTCACAGTTGCTTGGATAAACTTTAATTTTCTATTACTTATCTTACTAATTTCAGCACAACCTGTATTTGCATAGTTTTTATAACCTACCAATACCTTCTCTTCAACACTCTCATATACGATTTTACATTTTGTTACTGTACATTTTTTAGTAACAACTATACCTTCTACTTTACAAGCATCAGACCCACTATCTTTATACTCTATGGAGCTTTTTTGTATCTCATCCCAACACTCTTGTTTAGGAATTTTTTTAATAACACTCTTCCATATAGGTTCACATTTAGTCACTGGAAAACTACAAGTAACTGATCCAGCTTGTAGTGATGTTACTACCCCTATAATTACCAATCCTAAAATACACTTTTTCATCTCAACGCCTCCAATTAGATAAATTTATTTTACCTTGTAATTATATGATGAATAGGTAGTTTATGTCAATTAGATTGATAAGTATAGTTTATTTGAATAATTTGTAGATTTATTAAATAATATGCAGAAATATATACAACTAAGCAGTAGTACTTTATAAAAAAGTACTACTTAAATATTTTATGATTTATCTTCAAAATATTTTTTCATATCTCTTTGAAGTTCATCAATCTGTTTTAAACCAACATATCCTTGTAAAATTTCACCATTTTTGATATACAAAAGTGCGGGAACTTGCGGTGTACCGTACTTTTCTAAAAGTTCAATACTCTCTTCAATATTTACTTTATATATTTTTATACCCCGTTTTTGACTATCTAATGTTTTAAGGTTTTGCTCCATCTCCTTACAAGGATTACACCAAGAGGCATAAAAATCTACTATAATATTTCCCTCTTTTATACTCTCTTCGAACTGTTTAACACTCTTTAAGTGGTCAAAACCAAACATTGTTGAGGCACTTAAAAGCACTACTAATGACAATTTAGTTAATTTTACCATCTGTTCTCCTTTTTAGGTTTAGATACCTTTTATATGATTGTAACATCAAAAAAAGGTTTTAGTATAGATTTTTTAGAAAATAAAGAAAAATATTTTTTACCTTGTTTCATTTTGTGACTCTTTAATCTTTTTTGGTATACTACATTTGGTACAGCAGATGATTGCTAGATAGCTAGAGGAAAGTCCGGGCTGCTATAAGACAAGGTTCCATCTAACGGATGGCCAGGGTAACCTGAGGGATAGTGCAACAGAGAGTAGACCGCCATCTGATGGTAAGGGTGAAACGGCGGGGTAAGAGCCCACCAGTACTTTGAGTAATCTTAGTAGCTATGTAAACCCAACCTGCAGCAAGAAGCGTGTGGTATAAGTCTTATGTTTTTGCGCTTCGCTAGAGGATTATTGTAAAATAATCACTAGATAAATAATCATCCAACGACAGAATCCGGCTTATCGCTGTACCAAACTACGGCTATAAAATATCCCAAATGTAGGATATTTTATAGCCGATAGATTTGTGCTTACTTTTTTGTTGGAGATTGGATTAAGAATTTAAATCTTAAAAGTCTCTATATTGTTATCAAGCATTATAACAGAGCTTTTTAAATCTTTTGCGCTTGAGTTTACTTTTGCAGTCATCTGCTCATTTGTCTGGGATATATCGTGAACCATCTTCATGTTTGCCTGTAACTTACTTATTGAGCTACTTATCTCTTCATTTATATCTGAAACATTTTGCGCATCTTGGCTTAAATTATTCATAAGTATGCCTAAACTTTCCATTGACTCTTTAGAATTTTGCATGTTATCTGCAAGTTGAGGCAGTTTTTCACTATTACTATTCATATCACTACTTACATTTGATATAGATTGTACGATTACATTTACAGTACTCTCAATATCATTTAAGCTTTTTTGAGTCTTTTCAGCTAATTGTCTAACTTCATCAGCAACAACAGCAAATCCTCTTCCATGCTCACCAGCCCTTGCTGCTTCTATTGCCGCATTAAGTGCCAAAAGGTTTGTCTGATCTGCAATATCTTTTATAACATCAAGTACAGATATAACTTGTGCTGTCTCATTGCTTACTTGATGAATTCTCTGACTAAGCTCTGTTTCAGTTTGTAAGTTTTGCATAATATTTTTAGCCATATTTTCAAGCTGTTTACTAAAATCATCAATAAATTTTTTTGTATCAGCGATGGAATGCATACCGTGTTTTGTATCTTCGCATAATCTACCTATTTTTTTATTTATTGATACAAGATCATCAAATGTTGTACTAATTAACTTATCTTGTGTCTGTATCTCATTTAGCGTATTTTCAGTAATGCTCACTAAAGTGTTGCTTTGATCTTGAGTTGAGCCTGAGATATTTTTTGCCTCTAAAACAAGTCCTCTCATGCTATCTACAAGATTATTAAAACTTTTATTTATAGCATTAATCTCAATAATTCTTGTAGAAGATACTTTGCGAGTCAAATCTCTATTTTTAGCCATAAAATCAACAGTTTGTTGAGTCTCAAGTAGAGGATAGAGTATCTTTCTTGCTAAAAAGAATGCGATTACTTGGAAAAAAAGCATTATCGGGATAAGAATCTTTAACAGTGAAACCATAATCTCAGAATGGATATTTTTTAATTTACTTGAATCAAAAACTGCATAAACTTCTCCACCATTTTTTATATCAAGACTCATCTTTGCTACAATATATGATCCATCTTTAGAAAAATGGATACTCTTATCTTTTGGAAAATTATATATAAGCTCCAATGCTAAGTTTTTATTGATTGTATCTTTATTGTTATCTTTTCTTATATAAGTATATTCCATATTTTTAGGAGGTTGCTTTTTTCCAAAAATCTCTCTCTCATTACTTATACCTTTTATATAAATATAAAAAGCATTTGATGTTTTATACAGAGATTGGGCATTTTGATTTTTAAGCTTCATGATGTTACCACCTGCTACTGAAATATCAGATAGCGCACCAATTGGAGCAAGAGCAACTTGACTTATCTCTTCAAGGTGCATTTTGTATTCACTAACTTTGTTTTTGTATATAAAAAAACCAGTCACTGAAAATGATATCAATAATATCACTGCAACCATTAACTGAACCAAAACTTTTATCGATAATAATCGCTTAAATACCATAAAACACTCCCCTTAAAAATACTAAACAAGACTTATGCAGTAAAAAAAACTACTACGTAACTAATACTATTTAAATGCACCCATCTGTCCATTTATACCAAACGCTTCATATCCTGTATGACAAGTTCTACAATCATTTGGATGAAGACCAGAGCCTTGTGATGATGAAACATCTTTACCTGACTCATCATAAATAGAGTATAAAGGCTTTCCACCTTTATAAGATGTAACAAACAGAACTTGAAGATCTTTAAGGTGTAAAATTAATTCATCACCATCTTTAAACTTACCATCTCTTACTTTATATGCACCAAGAGCACTAGGTGAAACTAAAATTGCTACTTTACCAGGACCTCCATCTTTTACAGCACAGTATGTTGCAACTGTCTCTTGATAAACTTTTGGTAAAGAGCTGACATCCGCGTCACATCCAGGAAGTGCGCCACCTGCTTCCATGAGTGGTGTTTTAACACTTATAAACTCTTTCCAATTTGCCGGGTATGATGCTTCAGATCCTGCAAATAAACTTGTTGCCAAAGCGCACACAATAGATATAGCTGCTATTTTTTTCATTTTCTATCCTTAAATATTTTTTTGTTCTTAAAAACTATATCGGATTGTAAAAAAAAAACTTTATTGATTAGAATTATGTGAAGTATTTTTAAATATATATTTTAAAATAATTGGTGGTAAAAGTGTCGTTATAACAACAACTAAAACAAGTGTTGAGTATATCTCATTATCTAAAACATCCATAGTTCGTCCAAGTTCTGCAAAGATAAGACCGACCTCTCCTCTTGGTATCATAGAGAGTCCAAGCACTGCTTTATCTTTGATATTTAATCCAGGCACTACCAATGCTGCAAAATATTTACCTATAAAAGCTAAAGAAGTCAACACTGTAGCAAACAACCAAAAACTTCCACTACTAAAATCAATAGCACTCAAATCAATGGAAAGCCCAACATAAACAAAAAAGATTGGACTAAAAAGATAGATGATAGGATGCATACGCTCTCTTACATGCTCTAAAAATGTACTATCATGATCATTTGGATGTAAAAAAGAGGCAAAAGGAATGATAAATCTTCTTGAAAAAGCAATACCTGCAGCAAAAGAGCCAAGAATTTCAGGTATACCTAAAAACGATGCCACATAAGAGAAAAGCAAAATCAAAGAGATAATAAAACTAGGAATAAAACCTGGAACTCTTCGTCTTAATGCAAGTATTCTCATAAGTTTTGCAACACCTTTAGCTATTATGGGTGTAAAAAGAAAAAAGACAATAATAAAAGCAAATATTTTAAGAGTATTTGTAAGTGTTATCGTACCGGTTGAAACAAAATCATAAACAAATACTAAAAACAAAATACCTAACAGATCATCAATAACAGCAGCACCTAAAATAATCTGTGCATTTTTCCCATTTGAAATCCCAACATCTTTTAGAACCCTCATAGTGATACCAATACTTGTAGCAGTAAGCGTACCGCCTATAAATAGAGAAACACCAAGTGAAAGATCAAGTAGATATAAAGATGAAAAAAAGCCCAAAGCAAAAGGTATAAACGCACCACCAATTGCTAAAATAGTTGATTTTTGACCTACATTTTTAAGTTTACCGATATCAGTCTCAAAACCTATCTCAAAAAGTAGTAACATGATTCCAATCTCAGCCAAGATTTTAAGCATATCTCCACTGACACTCAAATCAATAAAACCAAAACCGCTAGGACCTAGTAAAAGTCCAGCAAATATCTCGCCAAGTACGGCCACCATACCCAGATAGGCAAATAACTCACCAAATATTCTGGCAAAAACAAATACTAAAAGTAATGCTAAAAAGAAACCATGAGCATCCATAATCGCTATTATAACATAATCAAAGCCTAAACCTTACTCTCCAAAAATTATAATTTCATAAACATTTTTCTTTGTTATCAAAGATTTTTCAACAGGTACACTCCCTCTATGTTTATGTTTTGCTAACTCAAATTTTAAATCATCAATTTGAGTCTCAAACTCATCTATTTTATCTTTAAATTGTAAAATGATATCAACACCTGCTAAATTGACACCAAGATCACGAGTAAGACGAAGTATCATGTTGATTCTATCGATATCGCGTTGGGAATAAAGTCTCATCTTTCCTCCCGTACGAGAAGGAGTTACAAGCCCTTCTCTCTCATACTGTCTTAGGGTTTGAGGGTGAATATCTAAAGCTTTAGCTACAACACTAATCAAATAAACCGGTTCATCATATCCGTGCATAAATCTACTCCTACTCTGGCAATTTTTCTCTCATAAGGGAAACTAAATCTTCATCTAGCTCTTCAACTTTTGGCAATTTTACAATAAGCTTGAGATACAAATCACCCATCTGTTTAGATTTTCTATCTATAATTCCCTGCTCTTTAACACGCAATTTTTGACCACTTTTTATACCCGCTGGAACTTTTACAGTGATCTCTTTGTGAAGAGTTTGTACTTTTACCTTATCTCCAAAAAGTGCAGTTTTAAGAGGTATTTCAACCTCTTTTGTGAGATTATTGCCATCTCTTTCGTATATTGGACTATCACTCACGACAACTTTTAGGTATAAATCTCCAACTCTACCACTTGATTTTTGTCCTTTTCCTTTAACACGAAGCTTTTCTCCATTTTTAATTCCAGCAGGAATTTTTATATCAAAACTCTCTCCATTGTAAGAGACACCATGCTTGCCACCAAGTGATGCTGTATCAAAAGCTATGGTTATTCTAGCTTCAGTATCAAGATTTGGTTCATTAAAGCCTCCAAATCCTCCACCACCAAAATCAAATCCTCCACGGCTACCACCACCAAAAGCACCACTAAATCCACCGCCACCAAACATGCTTCTAAGAATTTCATCAAGATCCCCGCTCCCTTGATGATTTCCAGCAAAATCATGAAAACTTTGTCCACCAAACATACTATCGCCCATCTGATCATACTGTCTTTTTTTCTGTTCATCACTTAAGATCTCATAAGCAGCATTGATCTCTTTAAACTTATCCTCAGCCTCAGGGGATTTATTTATATCAGGGTGGTACTTTCTCGCTAACTTTCTATAAGCCTTCTTAATCTCATCAGCCGACGCACTTTCAGCCACATCCAATGTTTCATATAAACTCTTACTCAAATGCTCTCTCCATTCCTATTTATAAGAATTATAGCACAAAAGTTTAGTCTATGTCAATCAAGTTTAACTGTTTACAACAATTCTAACTCTAAACCCAATATATTCTAAACACTCACACAAACCCTTTCAAGCTTATATTTTCTTCTCTCCTGACTTCGTCACTGAGTCACCCAAATTCATTTTGAATAATATTCAGTAAAAATAAGTGTTCCTCATCCATATTTAAAAGTATCTTTTCTTTATAT
>CAYUSV010000055.1:0-12225 GCA_964447385.1 uncultured Campylobacterales bacterium
CTGAACATCTTTTTAAGATTGCTTCTAAGGCAGATATTGGTGTTTTTGCAACGTAGTTTGGTCTTATCTCAAGATATGCAAGAGAGTATACAAATATTCCATATTAAATGCAAAAATAAATAATGACGCTTCTATAGAAGTAGCTATAAAAATAGTAAAAGGATAGATATGAAAGAGTATGATTTAGTTGTTCTTGGAGCTGGACCTGCTGGAACACCAGCAGCGATGGCAGCAGCACAGTTTGGAAAAAGAGTATTGCTCATTGATAAACGAAGTAAGCCAGGTGGTGAATGTCTTTTTGAGGGGTGTATACCTTCAAAAGTTTTGGAAAATGCAGCCAATCGTTATGCAATGTTAAAAGATGCACAAAACTACCATGTTGAATTAAAGTCAACACCTCAAATTCACTGGGAAGAGGTTTTAAAAGATAAAGATGAGATTATTCATCGTCGCAGTAAAGGTGCTATGCTGGCTATAGATGAGCTTTCAACCTTAACATTTATTAAAGGTAGTGCTACTTTTGTGGATGCTCATACAATTAAGGTTAATGAGAGCTATTATAGATTTGAAAAAGCACTCATTGCTACAGGAGGAAAAGTAAATATTTTTCCTTTTAAAGGTAGTGGTGTAGACAAAGCATGGACAAACAGAGATGTTTTTTTCCAAGAGGAGATTCCTAAAGAGTTACTTTTTGTAGGTGCAGGTGCTATCAGTTGTGAATTGGCGCAAATGTTTAATAAATTGGGTACAAAATGTTTGATTTTAGAGCGTGAAGATCGTATTTTAAAACATATTGATACTGATGGGGCTTTGTTAATTCAAAAGAGAATGCAGGAGTGTGGTATAAAAATTGAGCTTAATGTTTCGATAGAGTCAATTGATTTTGCATCTGAACATTTTTTGGTAAATTTTACACAAGATGATAAAAGTAGAGTCTTGGAGAGTGAAAAAGTTCTTTTAGCTACTGGACGCATTGCTAATACTTCAGAGTTAAGACTTGAAAATGCTGGCGTCTCATATGATAAACATGGTGTTGAAGTAAACCAAATGCTTCAATCCTCACAACCTCATATCTATGCATGTGGGGACTGTATCAATGCACCTCATTTTGCACATACGGCAAGTTATGAAGCAGGTGTTGTGGTTCACAATATGTTTGCACCTCATCCTCGTAAGATTGATTATGACAAAAATAGTTGGGTACTTTTTACTGATCCACAGATTGCTTCTGTTGGAATTAATGCAGAGGAGGCACAAAAAAGAGCATTAGATGTAGTTGTACATTCATATGATTTTAGTATTGATGCTAGGGCACAGATTGATAAATCTACAGTTGGTTTTGTTAAGTTTGTTATTGATCAAAAAACAAGAGAAATTGTAGGCGTACAAATACTAAGCGAAGATGCCGCATCTTTAGCAGGAGAGGCAGCTTTGATAGTGGCAAAAAAGATGAGTGCTATGGATGTTATGGGTGCGATTCATCCTCATCCAACACTATGTGAGAGTTTTGGTAAACTTTCACAAAAGATCTTTTTTGGGATGATGATGCAACAAAAAGGAGCCTGAGGTGATAAATTCTGATCCTTCTACCAATATTGCTACTGTAAAACTTCCAAAAGAGATATCAGGACTCAATGATATAGCACTAAATCTTTGGTGGACATGGAACCCAAAAGGAAAAAATATTTTTAGACTTCTAAATCCGTATCTTTGGAAAGAGAGTGGACACAATCCCATCAAAATGCTTAAAAAGATGCCAAAAAAAGAGCTTGAAGATGCGTGTAAAAATAGACATTTTATGCATGAATTTCATCATGCTTTAGCCTTGTTTAATACCTACATGAAAGATAAAACAGTTTGTAACGATAAAGAACCTTTGCCAATTGCCTATTTTTGTGCTGAGTATGGGCTTCATCACTCTGTGCCTATCTATTCTGGAGGGCTTGGATTTTTAGCTGGTGATATTCTTAAAGAGTCTAGTGACATGGGGCTTCCTATGGTTGGGATTGGGTTTATGTATCCACAAGGGTATGTGCGACAGATTATCGGCAGTGATGGTTGGCAAAATGGAACAAATGAGACAATAGATCGTGATGTAGCACCGATTGAGAGGGTATTGGACAAAAATGGTGATCATATGATTTTGAAAGTTCCATTTATTGATCCGCCGATTTTTATATCTCTTTGGAAAATTAATGTCGGCAGAGTTACACTCTATCTACTTGATACAGATGTTTCAAAAAATGCCCCTTGGGATAGAGAAATTAGCTCACGACTATATACACCCGATATGAACCAGAGATTGCGTCAGCAGATTGTGCTTGGTGTTGGTGGATATCGTGTGCTTGAAGAGCTTGGTATTGAGTACTCTATCTTGCATCTAAATGAGGGGCATCCTGCATTTGCTCTTTTTGAGAGAGTGCGAAGCTATATCGAAGATGAAGAACTCACACTTGATGATGCCATAGAGCATGTTAAAAAAACCTCCATTTTTACCACTCATACGCCACTACAAGCTGCGACGGATGTTTATAGCTTTGATGCTATGAGTAGTTATTTTGAAGATTATTGGAAACGCTTAGGCATGGATAAAGAGCGTTTTATGAGCTTTGGTGTCAATCCAGATAGTCCAACTGCGGGGTTTAATATGACTGTTTTTGGTCTAAATATGTGTGCAAATCGCAATGCTGTGAGTAAAAAACACGGAGTTACAGCTAGAGAGATATGGAAAAATATCTTTAAAAAACAAGATAACAAAGAGATAACAATCGATCATGTGACAAATGGCATACATCTACCTACTTGGATTGGTGATGAGCTTTTTGAAGCGCTTGATAAAACATTGGGAGATAAGTGCCTTGGGATACAAAATCATCCAGATATTTGGGATAAATTAGATGAATTGAGTGATATAGATATTTGGAATATACACTATGCGTGTAAAACAAAGATGATTAATTTTATTCGTGAACGCGTAAGACGCAAATGGTCTGATGAAGGGATTGATCCGTTAGTAGCTATGGCAGAGGGTGTGATGCTTGATCCTGATGTTTTGACGATAGGTTTTGCAAGGCGCATGACTGAGTATAAGCGCCCTGATTTGATACTGCATGATTTAGATCGTTTGGAGAAAATTATCAACAACTACGCTACACCGATACAGATTGTATTTGCTGGAAAATCACACCCCTCAGATAATGTAGGGAAAAAACATCTTCAATACATCTTTAAGAGTGCACAAGATCCAAGATTTCGTGGGCGTATCGCTTTTATTGAAGATTATGGTGAGAGTGTGGCAAAGTATCTGGTGCGAGGTATTGATGTCTGGCTTAATAACCCTCAAATTCCTATGGAGGCATGTGGCACAAGTGGCATGAAAGCTGCCATAAACGGTACACTACACTTTTCAGCACTCGATGGTTGGTGGCCAGAGGGGTACAATGGTAAAAATGGTTGGGTAATTGGCACAGATAGTTCAGATGATAACACTGATGCTGCTAGTATCTATGATACGATAGAGAAAAAAATTGTACCGCTTTATTATGATGTTGGAGAGCTTGGTGTCTCTAGTGGTTGGGTAGATGTGATGCGTGAATCTATGAAAAGTATCGCACCATATTTTAGTGCCAGACGAATGATGAAAGATTATCTAGATAAGTTCTATATCCCTATATCTAAAATTGTAGAACAAGAGAAAAAGAACAACCCATCATAAGCTTTCAAATCTCATGCAAAGTACATCAATTATCTTTTTTCGTATTTTAAAATTCTCTATATAAGTCAATTTTTTTACCAATCGTTTTTTAGAGATGGTTCTTATCTGTTGGCAAAGTAGTATAGAAGGAAGTTGAAGTTCATTTTTAAGTAAGACTTCATTTGGATAGACTCGTCTTCCCTCCTTGAGTGAAGTTATAGGGATGACAGTCACAACATCTAAAAAATTTTCATAGCTGTTGGAGATAATTAAAACAGGTCTTGTACCTTGTTGTTCTCTGCCAATTGCTGGATTTAAGTTGGCTAAGTATACATCATATTGGTTCATAAAAACTCTCAAAATCACTATTTTTAAATGCCCCTTCTATCTCTCTCATATCTTTGATATAGAGCTCATCTTTTGAAGCTTCTATCATCGCTTGTTTATAGTGCTCTTTTTTCTGTTTTTCGATTAACAACTGTAAAGCATTTGATACAAGTTCTGAAAAGGATTGATACTGCTCCGTGATATGGTCTAGCTCTAATTTTTTAAATAGTTCATCATTGATGGTGATTGTTTTTCGTACCATGGTATGCTCCTTAATCATACTAGTATCATACTATGTTAAGGTTGAAGATTTTATGAAATATTATCCGCATTGCCAAGAATTAATCAAAATAATCTTAAATATCAAGAGTAAAATTTTGATCATTTAGGTTGATTTTCATTCTCCTCTTTTTTTAGATTTTTATCTGTATAAAGAGAGAGTGAAGTTCGTTTTGCAATTTTGTAGTAGAGATAGGAAAATAGCCCAACGGCTGTTAAGACTATAGCGCTACTGATGAGTGCTTTTGGATTGTGGATGGCATTGTATCCGATTAGTACGACTGTTGAACTGATGCAGAGTAAAAAACCAAAACCGGCTATCAAGCGATTTGCACCTGTCTCTTTGTATAGTTTGATATTGGCAAGATTTACTAGTGAAAATATGATTAAAAAACCGGCACTTCCAGCAATAGAGATATTTTCTAAATCAAAAGTTATGGCAAAGATGATACTCAAAAGCGCGATAATGATCATGCCCTCATATCCTTGTTTGATTTTTTGATTAAATGTTGATGGTAACTCTCCAAGTTTTGCTATAAGATAACTAATCCGTCCGCCACCGTATAGTGTTGCGTTGATCGCTGAAGCTGTGGAGAGTAGAGCAGCAACGGCGATAATCGTAAAGCCAATTTTACCAAAAAAGGGCTCAGCAGCAACAGCTAAAACATAATCTTTTGCTTTTGCCGCTTCAGATAAAGAGACATTGCCCACAGCAACTGTGGCAACAGCGATATAGAGTAAAATCACAAAAGTTACCGCAACATAATAGGCAAGGGGGAGATTTTTTTCTGGCTCTTTTATATCTCTTGCTGTGTTAGCAATGAGCTCAAATCCCTCATAAGCGAGAAATATCATCAAACCACCTGTAACAATCGATGTTCCAGATGTCCAAGTTTGTGGCTCTAACCGTGTAAGATCAATCGTAAAAAAACCTGCCACCACAAAGACGATCAAGATAGATAGCTTAATAAAAACCATAATATCTTCAGTTTTACCAGTCATAAATGACCCCATAAGGTTAACAAATACAAAGATTATGATGACAGTAGCTGCTAACGCCTTGTGTATCCATACAACATCACTCCCAACCAAAAGCACCGAACCATAACTGCCAAACGCATAAGCATAAAGAGCAAGCATGATAACATAACTAATGAGCATTAAATTGTTTATCAGTGCTGAAAAGAGTCCATTGCCAAAGGCTTGTACGATAAACTCTATCGTACCGCCTTCGCTAGGGTAGCGAAGGGAAAGTTTTACATACGAATAGACTGTAACAAGCGCTATAAGACCAGCAATGGCAAAAGCGATAGGTGCTCCACCGCCAGAGAGGGCGATAGTAAGACCTAAAACAGCGAAAATTCCGCCACCGACCATACCACCAACACCGATGCTAAACGCCTCGATAAATCCCATATCCTTTTTTGCCATTTTTATCTAGTCAATCACAACTTTATCAGTCGTTAAAATGAAGCTGTGTATTTACATCTTCATGCGTATCTAAGATCTCTTTTGCTTTTTCAACTTCCTCTTTAGTGCCCTGTACAAGAATCAAAAAGTTATCAGCTTTAAGAGCTCTCTCATATTTTATCACGCTATCCTCTGAAAGCCCTAGACTCATCAAAGCTGCACCCAATGCACCAAAACTAACTCCTAGTACAGTACCTTCAAGTGCAGCGAGTATCACAGCAGCCAAAGGACCCGAAGCTACGATAGGACCAAAGCCAGGAACCCACAAAAAAAGACCACCAATTAAAAGCCCCCAAATACCACCCCAAAAAGCACCCTGTTTACCCCAAAATTTTATACGATCACCTGTGTTGTAGTACCCAATTGGGTGCTCCTCACTATGATATCCTTTACCAACAATTGATATCTCTTTGGTATCGATACCTCCATCTATCAAACGCTTGATAGCCTTCTCCGCCTCTTGATGAGTTTTGAAAATAGCTATTGCACTACTTCTCTTTTTCACGATATCCTCCTTGTAAAATAGTTTTGTATGTGAATTTTATAAAAAATATAAGTTTTTTACTGTTAGCTGGCAAACAAAAAGAGATATTTATCCGGTTTAAATGGAAAATATGTCAAATTGAAATATTTTTTTATTGTAGAAATTTCTATACTATACTTCTATAAATAAAATACAAAAATTATTAACTTTAATGATAAGCCATTTTGGATAAAATCATATCTCAACTGAAAAGTCTTTAAGGTGTAAAATTATGAATATAATATCACTATTTTCAGGAGCTGGTGGATTGGACTTGGGTTTTGAAAAAGCTGGGTTTAAAACTATTTGGGCAAATGAATATGATAAAGAGATCTGGGAAACTTATGAAAATAATTTTCCCAATACAAAGCTTGATAGAAGAAGCATAGTTAGTATCCCATCAAATGAAATTTCTGATGCCATAGGACTGATAGGAGGTCCACCATGTCAAAGTTGGAGCGAGGCGGGAAAACTTAAAGGAATAGACGATCATAGAGGGCAACTGTTTTTTGAATTTATAAGAATTTTAAGAGATAAAAAGCCTCTATTTTTTTTAGCTGAAAATGTATCAGGTATGTTAGCAAATAGACATAAAGATGCACTAGAAAATATAAAAAATCATTTTATTGATAGTGGCTATAATCTATCGTTTAAGCTCTTGAATGCTAAAGAATTTCATGTACCACAAGATAGAAAAAGGATATTTTTTATTGGATTTAGAAAAGATTTAAATATAACTTTTAAATTTCCAGAAGGATTTTCAAAAAAAAGATTTTTAAAAGATGTAATTTGGGATTTGAAAGACAATGTTTTACCTGCAAAAGAGAAAAATTATACAAATGGAAATAGTTGCAAAGTATCCAATCATGAGTTTATGCTAGGTGGTTTTTCCTCAATGTTTATGTCAAGAAATAGAGTAAGAAGTTGGGATGAGCCATCATTTACAATTCAAGCAGGAGGAAGACATGCACCACTTCATCCACAAGCTCCCAAAATGCAATTTATAGAGCAAAATAAAAGGATATTTGTACCAACAAAAGAACATTTATACAGAAGATTAAGCATAAGAGAGTGTGCAAGAGTACAGACATTTCCAGATAATCATAAGTTTTATTATAAAAATCTAAGTGCTGGTTATAAAATGGTAGGAAATGCAGTACCGCCAAATCTAGCATACTATTTAGCAAAAAGTATTTACGAGCAATTGATTAGGGATGTTACCAATTGTGAAAATAATTATATGTTTGATAGACAACCCATTAATAGAAAAATGATATATTTGTAGTGCAAAAGTTAAGTTAACCAAAAACCTGACTTTTAATTTTTTTGATTCTAGAACTATTTGTGCTAAAATAACTTATGAGTTTTAAAGTTACTGAATATTTTAAATATACTAGAAGTCGTCTAGATAGAGTAGAAATAAAAGATGAGTGGATTTTAAAAGTTATAAATTAGCCGATTATGGTTAAGAAACAGAGTGATGGACGATATAAAAAGTAGGCATATATAGAAGAAGTTGACAAATATTTAAGAGTGATTTTACTTGAAGATGAAGAGACTGTACACAATGCTTTTTTTGATAGAAGATTTAAGGAAAACTAAATGAAGGTAAAATATTTTAAAGATACAGATACAGCAATTTTAGAGTTTTGTGATTCTAAAGTATTTGAAACTATAGAAATAAATGAAAATATTTATATAAATACAGATAAAGATAATAAACTTGTAAGTATTACTATCGAACACGCAAGTGACAATGCAAAACTACCAGAGTTTTCTTATGAAGAGATAGACCAACGACTGATAGCCTCATAAGCAGATAGAGAATGGATATAGATAACCTTCAAGCTATTCTTGATCGTCATTTTCAAGCAATAGATAAGATTATACTCTCAAGGCAAGATGCGATTACAGGACTGTTGCCTGCAAGTACTGCTGTAAATGCACATGGAGACTATACCGATGCATGGGTTAGGGATAATGTATATAGTATTTTTAGTGTATGGGGACTCTTTTTAGCCTACAAAAGATACTCTAAAACTCACTATCGAACTTTTTTGCTTAGTGGTAGTGTAGTCAAATTGATGCGAGGGTTATTAACTGCTATGATGCGTCAATCCGATAGAGTTGAAGCTTTTAAATATAGCTTAAATCCTACAGATGCACTACATGCAAAATACGGCACAAATACAGGCTTGTCTGTCGTAGGAGATGATGAGTGGGGACATCTACAACTTGATGCAACATCGCTATATCTTTTGATGTTAGCACAGATGACAGCCTCTGGACTTCGGATAATTTATACTCTTGATGAAGTTGATTTTGTGCAAAATCTTGTACATTATATCAGTCGTAGTTACTGTACTCCTGATTATGGTATATGGGAGAGAGGCAACAAGATAAATCATGGCACAACAGAGATAAATTGTAGCTCAGTTGGCATGGCAAAAGCAGCTCTTGAAGCGATGGATGGTTTAAATCTCTTTGATGAAAAAGCAGGTAAAAAGGCTGTGATTCATGTCATTATCAGTGATATTGCAAGGTCTCGTTTTACTTTGCAAAGTCTACTTCCCCGTGAATCAATCTCCAAAGAGAGTGATGCTGCACTTTTGAGTATCATTGGTTATCCAGCGTATGCTATTGAAGATAAAGAGCTTGTCAAACAAACAAGAGATAAAATCCTAAAAAAGCTTGGTGGCAGGTATGGATGTAAGCGTTTTTTACTTGATGGTCATCAAAGTAGCATCGAAGATAGCACGAGATTACATTATACACCTGAGGAGTTGCGTGAATTTGAGCATATCGAGTCACAGTGGCCACTCTTTTTTACCTATCTGCTACTTGATGCTTTGATGAAAAAAGATGAAAAAGAAATTGCACATTGGCAGGAGAAACTACAACCGTTGTTTGTAGAACAAGATGGCTTAAAGCTCTTGCCAGAACTCTACATCGTACCAAAAGAGTATATCCAAGCAGAAAAACAAAACCCCGGCTCTCAACAAAGAGTTGCAAATGAAAACTTACCGCTAGTTTGGGCACAGAGTCTTTATATGCTTAGTCAAATGATATTAGAAGGGGTGCTTTATCCTGAAGATATTGACCCTTTGTGTCGTCATAAGCGTGTTGGTTATCGTAAAAATACAGATATATTAGTGCCGATAATCGCTCAAAATGAGTTGGTTAAACAGCAACTGTTTGATTTGGGAGTTAAGAGCCAAACACCTGATGAAGTTAAGCCTATAAAAATTATGCATTCACAAGAGCTTTCAAAAATCCATACTCTGCTTGGTAAAAATGAAAAACTTGGTCTAACCGGTAGACCAATGTTGGTCTCAAGGACGATTACAACATCATATCTCTATCTGTTAGATGGAAAAGAGTGTATCTTTCTTCCTTACTATTTTGATCCTAAAGGATTTTATTTTAGTTATGACAATAGACTATTGGTAGAGCATTTTCGCACCTCTTTAAAATTTTTGGCTCTAAATTGGGATAAGCCTGGAGAGCCTATCATGCCTTTTTTAGTGCGTGAAGATATGCTTTTGGGAAAAGATCTTGATGGGGTACTTACTCTTTTGTATGAGTTACAAAGCGGTGTTTGTGATTTTATGGTGATTAAGACAGGGCTACTCTCTTGGCTGTTAGCAACTGCAACAAGGGAGCGTATAGATAATTTGCCAAGTTTTACTCTAAAAGATTTAGAATTTTCCAAAAGAGTTAGAAATCAAGATAACATTTCATTAAAACAAGATATGCCAACTGTTGAGGAGATTAGCAAGCTTAACTCTGATGATGCTGAAGCTCTATATTTTAGGGCAACAATCTCTCACAATTGGTCATTGGTTCGTCGTCTTGCTGAAATTACAGGTAAGTTTGATGATCGTCTTGAAGATGTTTTGTTAGATATTGTTACAAGACAAAAACGGCTTGCTGTTGGGCGTGCTTACTTTGAAAAAGCTATATTTTTTAAACCTTGTGACAATAGTGTTATCATAAAAACAATCGATGAATTTCGTGGCAATAATGTGGCTGAAGGTGTGTTGATTCAAGAGATTATTTTGCATATTGGGTATTTGATTCGCACTGAACCTAAACTTTTTGAAAACATGTTGACACTGCGTATTTGGTACTTTGTACAGTTGTTGGTTGGTCAAATTACTCGTGAGCGAGGTTTACCTATGGGTGAAGCTTATGAAGCGTTGTTGGAGTTGGCACCACATACTATCTATGATCGTTTACGGACTATTTTCAAATCTTTTACGATAGAGACAAAAGAGCTGATTGACCAAGAAAATCTTCACGCTTTAGATGTACGAGGATTGGATAAAATTGAAGCTAAACCATTTGGTAGAGAGCTTCCAAAAGTTGATGACTGGGCACACTATAGAGAGCAAGTTGGGATGATTGGGCGTTTGTCTGCAAAGTTTTATGAAAATATATGGCATCTGCTTCAACAGTGCAATGCGTTGGTAATTGGTGATAAATATAGCTTAAAAAATCGTATAGGTGCAGAATTGACACTAGAGTCAACAGCCGGTGAGCAGAGTTTTGCTCTAAAAATTGATGCGCTTTTACAAAGTATTGATGCTCCTGAATATCGTCAGTTAAACATAGAGGTGATGGAATCTTTAGTAAGATTGTTCAAAGACAATCCAAAACTTCGTTTAAAAGATGATTTGATATTGGATGTACTTATAGGACATGCAGTTAGAGTTTTGTGGCAAAAGCATTATGGAAAAGAGAATTATGATGAACATAGAGGAGATGCTTGGGGGGCGTTTTACAAAGCCTCTCCCAAAGAGGCTGATAGCGCATTTATAGAGGCATTTATCTATCTCCTTAAACAAAATGAGGAGGAGCGATGATACTTGCAGGCGATATTGGAGGTACCAAGACTAATTTGGCGCTTTTTGAGTCAAAAGCAGATGGCTTGGAAGCTAGAGCAGAGCATCAGTTTGCAAGTAAGGATTTTGCAACATTTGCAGGTGTGCTTAGGGCATTTGAAAAGATGACTAACAATTCAAAAATTACCGTAGCTTGTTTTGGAATTGCCGGTCCAATTATAGATGGGCGTTGTCGTACGACCAATTTGCCATGGGATATTGCAACAACAGATTTAGAAAATCATCTGCAAATTGATCGAATTAGATTGCTAAATGATCTTGAAGCAACAGCTTATGGCATGCTCTATCTAAATGATGATGAGTTTGTAAATTTAAACAAAGCCGCCAACCCTACAAGTGGTAACCGTGCAGTGATAGCAGCTGGAACAGGTTTGGGTGAAGCGATGCTACATTTTGATGGTAAACATTATCACCCAATTGGCTCTGAGGGTGGACATTGTGATTTTGCAGCCATCTCACCTCGCCAAGATGAACTTTTGCAATGGATGCGTAGTCGTTATAGAGGTCATGTAAGCTATGAGCGGATTTTGTCAGGTTCTGGTATCTATACACTTTATCAATTTTTAGCTCAAAGTACATCTTTGCCACAACCAGCTTCAATGATAGATATATCACCAAGTTTAGACAAAAGTGCAATGATAAGCCAATGTGCACTAAAACAAAAAGATCCACTATGTGTAGAAACTCTTAAGCTATTTGCAGAAATTTATGGTGCAGAGGCGGGAAATCTTGCACTAAAAACTCTCTCATTGGGAGGAGTCTATATAGGTGGAGGAATTGCACCCAAAATTTTACCGTTTCTTACCGATGGTAATTTTTTAAAAAGTTTTACTGATAAAGGTCGCTTTGAAAAAATGCTTAGAGGCATGGAGGTAAAAATCGCACTTAACCAAAAAACAGCGTTATTAGGTGCTGCTATGTTTGCATCAAATAGGTTATAGAAGATATAGGAATTTTTAGAAAATGATACCTCTTATTTTGATTACTTAAAATAATCAGTTTTTTCAATTAATTTTTCAAGATTCTTG
>CAYUSV010000056.1:0-12207 GCA_964447385.1 uncultured Campylobacterales bacterium
AAAAAAGATAAAGACAAATAACACCAAGCCGTTAGCTTGGTGTCATGCCCTATTATAACCATCCCAGACCAAACTTCATCATAACAGCGATTATCAAACAGTGCGATTGTGAGGCAAAATGGTGCAGGAGCTACTGGTAGCTTCAAACCATTTTAACGAAGCAAGTGTGCTGTTTGATAATCGCCCGAAGGGTAAGCCATAGAGGGGCAATCTGTAAACAAAATATTCATCGACTTAGCTACGCTAAACCTCAAAATATTTTGTTTACATCTCACCCCTCTATGACTTACTGTTATGATGAAGTTTGATCTGGGATGGTTATACTTAACTAAAGGAGTTTATATTCTCCTTTAGTCATTATTAGTGTAGATTGCTCCAAATAGACCGCTTCCAGTAATAAGCAATTATTGAGAAGATTATAAAGAATAAAATTACTTTCCATCCCAACGAATCACGAGCTGGTTTGCTTGCATCAGATACCGAAATCATATATGCCATAACTTTTTCTGTACCCTCTTTTGTGAGTCCTACTCTAGGCATTGATGTTCCCTCAAGGTGAGATTGAGGATCTTCAATAAAAGTCTCCATAAAATGCTCTCCTCTTGATAAGATCTTCATAGATAGATCAGGAGGGAGTTTGCCAATATAGGCTTTTAACTTATCTTGATACTCCAATACTTGAACACGATGTGCCAAAGAATCTTTCTCAAATTTGAATTTTGGTGTATCGCCTAGTTGAGTGATCTTTGCATAGCGCATCTCATGGCATCTTGAACATGCATCAGTATAAGCTTGTTTATTTGATAGCTCTTTTGGTGCTATTGATTTAAAGTATGCAATTATATCAGCAACTTCTTGATCTATGTCACCACCTGCACCCGCAAATGCTGTCATAGGATGCATCTTATCACCACCGAATTTATGCTCAACCTTAAGTGCTTTAGCAGGATCTTTGATAAGTGTAGCCAAAAAGTTATCTGCATAAAGTGTACCAACAGAGCTTAGATCTGGTGGATTTACACCATAGCTTGCTACAGCCATTGCTGCATCCATTGGAGCCGGTATATTTTGAGACTTTATACCATGACATCCTGTACAAGCTGCTGCACCGCTTACAAGCTCACCACCGGCAGTAGCATTACCTGTCTTGGTTAGTACAGGAAGATCATCATATACATAGTTTTTTGTCGGTATATATTTGTGCATTACACTATGAGCGTATGTCTCAACACCTGCATATGTTACAAGTGTAAAGAAAATAACTACTAATAGTATTTTAATCTCTTTATTTAATTTTTTCATTTTTTTCATTTTAACTCCTTACCTTTTTTTCAAATAGTGTTATGATTGGTAATACTATCCAAAGTCCAAGGAATGTCCATACAGCTATTCCACCAATTGTATTAAATATACCTTCAGGAGGTAGTTTACCCATTACTGTTAACACTATCATATCGATAAGAAATACCCAAAACCATATTGCAAATAGACCTCTTTTGCTTGCTGGAGCAACATTTGGACTTCTATCTAAAAATGGTAGAGCAAACAAGATACCTTGCGCAAACATAAAAGCGATAAGACCTGGATCTTTAGGGAATGGTCTAAGAACTTCATAACTCCATAAAAAGTACCATTCAGGATAGATATGTGCAGGAGTTTTAAGTCCATTAGCAGGATCTAGATTGACAGGGTCTAGTGCAAAAGTAAAATGATAGAACACAAGATAGAAGAAAAAGACTAAAAATACGCCAAGAACAAAGACATCCTTACTTAAAAAATCAAATTGAAATCTCATAACTTTAGAGTCTTTTGTATGACCTTCTAAATATTTTTTACTTTCAGCATCAAAATCAATCTCTTCACCATCTTGATTGTTAACATGTGGAAGTCTAAGTGATCCAAAGTGAAGACCGATAAGTCCCATCATTGCTAAAGGAAGTAGAAGAACATGTAGCATAAAGAATCTTGTCAAGAATGCATCACCAGGCACAAAATCACCTCTGATCCACTCAACAAGTCCAGGTGCATTTAGCATTCCGCCTGCAATTTCAGGAGAAAAACCTTCAAATATATTTGTGATAACCATACCAGCCCAGTAGCTCATTTGACCCCAAGGAAGCATATATCCACTAAATGCTTCAGCAGAGAATGTAACAAACAAAAGCATACCGGAGATCCAAATCATCTCACGACCTTGTTTATAAGATCCATAATAGATCGCTGTAAACATATGTATATATATAATCAAGAAGACAACCGATGCAGCAACAGCGTGTATATGTCTCCAAAGCCAACCAAAACCTACTTCATTCATAATAATATTGTTTACACTATCAAATGCCAAATTAACATCTGGTTTGTAATACATTAATAAAAATATACCAGAAATTGTAAGTAGCAAAAAAGTAACAGCCAAAACCATACCCATTGCCCACAAAAAGTTGATATTTTTTGGAATCCAATACTCTATAGCGAGTACTTTTTCAAGCGTTTTTACTCCTAGACGCTGATCTAGCCAATCGCCTAACGAAGTTGCTTTTTTAAAATTTGCCATTTCGCCTCCTTTATGCTATTAAACCAGCGGTTTTCATTTTTTTATATTGCTCACCCTCTTCTCCAAGAACCAGTTTTGTTCCATCAACTTTAAATGGTGGAACAGGTAAAGGTTTTGGAGGTGGTGCTTTTGTAACTTCACCGTTTGCGTCAAACATGCCACCATGACAGGCGCAAATAAAGTTTTTGTCTTTTGGAAAATATGAAGGAATACAACCTAAATGCGTACAAAGTCCAATAGTAACTAGAAACTTACTATCTCCAATAGTAACATCTCTATCACTATGTAGCATATCAGCAGTTTTTTTAAGTATAAAGATTGGTTTTCCCCTCCATTTCTCAACAATAAGTGTATTATCCTCCGCATTGCTTAAGTCTACGGTAGTAAAACCTGCAGCCTTAACGCTTGGAAGAGGATCCCAAGTTTTCTTCATAGCAACAAGTGATGCAACGCCACCAAGCGCTGTAAAACCACCTAATGCAAATCCAAGAAAATTTCTTCTCTCTTTTTCAATAGCCATTTATACTCCTTCTATAAGATTTTATAATCCTACAGTATAGCTTATAAAGTATTATAAGTTATTGATATAGATGTAAAATTACTAATTATTTTAAATTTTTCTTGATTTTTTGCTCTATTTTAATATATATATGAAGGATATCAATAGCCGCGGGAGTAACACCGCTAATTTGAGTAGCAGCTTGGAGTGTAGGAGGGTTAAAAGTGTTAAATTTCTCAATTATTTCACTACTTAAGCCTGAAACCTTAGAAAAATTAAAATTTCTTGGTATTTTTATATTAATCATATCTTTCATCTTATCAATCTGCTTTTGCTGTTTTTCAATATAATTTGCATATTTTGACTCAATTAAAATCTGTTTTTTTGTATCTGTTGAAAAAGTTTTAAACTCTAAAAAAAGCTTATCTAATTTTTCAATTGTGAAACTTTTTCTTGCTACAACACTTTTAAGTTGTACTTTATCTGTAACATTTTCTTCCTCAATTGATTTTAAAATTTCTCTATTTTCTTTTGACGGTGTTATGAAATTTTCACTCAAATAAGTTTTTGCATATGCTAAATCTTTTGCTTTTTTTGTAACTTTTTTAAAAAAATCATCATCAATCAGACCAAATTGATGCCCATAATGGCTAAGACGAAGATCCGCATTGTCCTCTCGCAAAAGTAGTCTATATTCAGCACGACTTGTAAACATGCGGTATGGTTCTTTTGTCCCTTTTGTGACAAGATCATCGATAAGCACACCTATATAAGCTTCATCTCGTCTTAAGATAAAAGGCTTCTCATCCTCAATTGCCAATACAGCATTTATCCCTGCCATAAGACCTTGAGCTGCTGCCTCTTCATATCCTGTTGTACCATTTATTTGCCCTGCTAAAAATAGACCTTCTATTTTTTTAGTCTCAAGTGTATGTTTTAATTGTGTAGGATTTATATAGTCATACTCTATTGCGTAGCCATAACGAACAATCTTTGCATTTTCTAACCCTTTGATAGAGTTAATCATGCTTTGTTGTATATCTGGTGGAAGAGAAGTTGTCAAACCATTTATATAGTACTCAGTCGCCTCTTTGGTTTGAGGTTCGATAAAAAGATGATGCCTCTCTTTGTCTGCAAATCTATTTACTTTATCTTCAATACTAGGACAATATCTAGGTCCTATACCTTCAATCTGTCCAGTAAAAAGAGGTGCTCTGTGAAAATTGTCAGATATTATCTGGTGCGTTTGTTTGTTGGTATATGTAATATAACATGGAAGTTGGCTTGGTGTAAAATCCTCTTTTTTTGTATGAAAACTAAAAGGGATTGGCTCATCATCACCAGGTTGGGCGTCCATAACAGAAAAATCTATACTTTTAGCGTCAATTCTAGGGCATGTACCTGTTTTTAGTCTTCCAAGTTCCAATCCTAATGATTTTAAACTATCACTTAATCTGTTTGAAGAGAACTCACCAGCGCGACCCGCCTCTTGCTGAAATTCACCTATGTGAATCAAACCTTTTAAAAATGTACCTGCTGTGATAATTATCTTTTTTGTATTGTAACGGTTTTTTAAATGAGTTATAACACCACACACTTTTGCATCTTCTGCTAAAATCTCATCTGCAATCTCCTGTTTTACAGTAAGATTTTGAGTGTTTAGGCATATATCTCGCATGTAAACACTATAACTATCCATATCGATTTGTGCTCTGCTACCTCTAACTGCTGGTCCTTTTGAAGCGTTTAGTATGCGATATTGGATACCTGTTTTATCCGTACATATTCCCATCTGCGCTCCTAGTGCGTCTATCTCTTTGACAAGATGACCTTTAGCAAGTCCTCCAATTGCAGGATTGCAACTCACAGCTCCTATGCGCTCTACTAACATTGTCAAAAGAAGTGTTTTTTTCCCCATTCTAGCACTCGCTAGTGAAGCTTCTATTCCAGCGTGACCACCACCAATGACAACTACATCGTAACTCATTTATATACATCCTAACCTTAGATTCTTTTCTATTATAGCATGGTATAATGATAAGATGTTTACAGGATTGATAAGAGAATTGGCTACGGTCAAACGGATGGAAAATGATTTTTTGACGCTAACTGCGGATTATAGACCCTCTATTGGTGATTCTATTGCGATAAATGGAGCATGTCTTACTGTTGTAAAGTTAGCTGATGGTGAATTTACGGTAGAGCTTTCAAACGAGAGTAAGTCTCTTCTTGCTATGGAAAATTATAAACAAAGAGTGCATATGGAGCCTGCTATGTCTATTAATGATAGGTTAGAGGGGCATGTTGTTCAAGGTCATGTTGATACAGTTGGTGTGATTAAAAAAATTGTAAAAAATGAGAAAGCTTATGACTTTTTTATAGAAGTTGATGCAAAATTTATCAAGTTTATTATACCCAAGGGGAGTATTGCGATTGATGGAGTGAGTTTGACTATAAATAGTGTGGATAAGAACTCTTTTAGATTGACTATCATACCTCACACTATGAAAAATACTCTTTTTGAAAGTTACCAAGTTGGTGGGCGTGTAAATATAGAAACAGATATGTTTGCAAGATATCTCTATCACATGTTTAGTAAAAATGAAGATGTTAGTTGGGATAACATAGATCGTATAATGGCAAGATATTGATTTTTTCACCATTTAAAAATGAGCTTTTATTTGCGATTACTTCAAGATCTGGAGGTGTGAGTAAAACTCCATACGATAGTCTAAATTTGGCTCTACATGTCAATGATAATCCATTAAAAGTCCTTGAAAATAGAGTAATAGTCTCAAAAAAATATGGTTTTGATATACAAAATCTTATCTATATGGAACAGACACATAGTGATAATGTTGCTATTATCAGAGATAGCTCTATGAATAAGATAGAAGATTGTGACGCATTAATTACAAATGTAAAAAATATACCACTTATGGTTATGGTAGCTGATTGTCTGCCGATACTATTTTTTAATAAGACTCAAAAGGTGATTGCAGTAGCACATGCAGGTAGAAATGGCACTATAAAAGAGATTGCAAAAAAGACGATTTTAAGGATGATAGAAGAGTTTGACTCAAAAGCTTCAGATATCTTAGTCTATATTGGAGCCTCTATCGGTAAATGTTGTTATGAAGTTGGATATGAGATTGTGCAAAGTGTATCAAAAGAATATATCGAAAAAAGAGATGAAAAATATTATCTAGATTTGCAAAGTATGAATATCCAGCAACTCTTAAGTGTTGGAATAAAAAGAGAGCATATACAAGAGTCACAAATTTGTACATGTTGTGATAAAAAGTATTTTTCTTATAGAAGAGATGGAGTTACCGGTAGGTTTGCCGGTATTTTAAAACTTAGATAGATGGACAAAAAAGTTGTAGCTTTAAAATATACAGAAAATGGGACTTCAGCTCCAAAAGTTGTTGCCAAAGGAAAGGGAATAGTTGCTCAAAAAATTATACAAAAAGCAGAAGAGTTTGATATTCCTATCTTTCAAAACAGAGCTTTGGCTGAAAGTTTGCTCGGCTTAGATTTGGATGAGCAAATTCCACCAAATCTATATAAAGCTGTAGCAGAAGTGTTTGTGTGGCTTATGAAAAGTGAGAAAAAGGCACAAATGAGTAAGTAGCTGTTACTTACTTAAGAATATTGACCATACATGCTACTTGGTTTTCCTATATGATATCCTTGTACATAATCAACTCCTAAAAGTTTAACTTTATCAAATATTACTTCAGAGCTTACAAATTCTGCTATGGTTTGTATACCTAACTCTTTTGCAAATGAGATGATAGATTTAGTCATGATTTCACTCTCTTTGTTTGTAACAATATCTCTAATTAAAGAGCCATCAATTTTTAGAAAATCAATGTCAAGTTTGAGTAGTTGTTCAAAGTTTGAGTACCCACTACCAAAATCATCAATTGCAATTTTACATCCGTGTAATTTTACTTTTCTAAGAAAATTAACTACTCTCACATGGCTCTCTATCTCTTGATTTTCTACAATTTCAAAAGTAATAAGATCTCCATGTCCTGAACTGTTTAGTTTTCTTAAGATGAAATTGGATACTTTTTTGTCCAATATATCAGCGACTGAGATATTGATAGTGATAGGAAATTTAAAAGTTTCAAGTTTCTCAAAACTACTATGAATCATGGATTTTGATAACTCCAAATAGAGTTTAGATTTTTTAGCAACATCTAAAAACTCTGAAGGCTTTAGAAAAGATTGGTTTCTATTTTGAATTCTGATTAGTGTTTCAAATTTTTCTATTTTGTTTGTCTTTAAATTGTAAATCGGTTGAAAAAATGGCACAACTCTATTTTCTAAAATTGCATCTTTTATAATTTGTGTAACTTTAATGTTTTTGATAAAACGATCCTCATGTTGACAATTTTTATCATAAATTTTATAAGATTTTTTTAAATTTTGAGCATCTTTAAGAGCTAAATATGTACATTTTACTATATCTTTTTTGCATCGTCCAGCTCCAAGTGTAAAAGTGATATTTAATGCTGTATCTTTAAAGAAAAAGTTTTCATTTTCGATATTTTTCGATATTTTCTTAAGATAATTATCTAGTGCAGTTAAGGTCAATCTTTGAGTTGTAAAAATTGCAAAACTAGAGAGATCAAGCTTGTATAATTTTGACTCTTTTGTTGGTAGTTCATTTGCTAACCAATTAGCTACATATGAGAGGATTGTATTACCTGCATCAATTCCTAAAAATTCGTTAATTTCATCAAAAGAGTCTATGTTGATATAAATTAAAGAGTTCACATGTAAGATAGATTTGTTTGTTGAGAGTTCAATATCATCAAGTAACATTACTTTTGTAGGAAGTCCTGTAAATCTATCTATAAAAAACTGTTCCTTAAGTTCTCTCACACTTTTAAATGAGTCTGTTACATCATGGCAAACTATAAAATACTCATCATTTTGAGATTCTGCTGAAGATTCAACGATAAGACTTTGGTATCGTTTTTTTTGATTTATAAAAGTTTCTATAATGCCTTTAAAGTTCCCATCTTCATCAATCTGTTTTATAATTTCTTTTGGATGCATGTTTAATATATCAAAAAAATTTCTTCCTAACAAACTTTTGTTTGTAAGTTTATACTCTCTTAAAAACTGTTGACTAAAATATGTAATATTAAATTTACTATCAACAGTGACATAGTGACCACTATTCTCTTCATAAGTTCTTTTAGCAATCAAGGCTAACTCTTGTTGCTCATTAATCGTTTTTGATAAACTATGATATTTTATAAAAAGGGTAGAGTATAAAGCAATAAGAGTAAAAATAGAGAGTATTGCAATGATGTTTGTACTATTTATGAGAAGTATAATTACAACTGACAGTATAACACTAATAGATAGATAAGCGAAATGTTGTTCAAATAGTTTAAAAATTTTTGGCACTCTTGAATCCTAATATTAATCTAAAAAACGTGGTATTATATAGAATTAAACTGAATTATTTATTATTTTTCTTTTAAAAAATAAATAGTTTCAAAAACTTAAATATATTTAATATTTTAGCACCAATGAAAACTTAAACATTATTTTTGTAAAATACATGGCTTTTTATTTCACACACACCAATCCTTAGATATGGTTGCAACGCAAGTTGTTGATGGGTGTGGAGGCAAAAACCAAAAACTTAATTAAACAAGGAGACCGATTATGGTTACAATGAAAGATTTGCTAGAGTGCGGAGTTCACTTTGGGCATCAAACAAGAAGATGGAACCCAAAGATGAAACCTTATATCTTTGGAGAGAGAAAAAATATTTATATCATTGATTTACAAAAAACTTTGAGATATTTTAGATATACATACAATGTAGTAAGAGATGCAGCAGCTGAAGGTAAAACTATCATGTTTGTTGGTACTAAAAAACAAGCAAGTTCAGCGGTAAAAGAGCATGCACAAAGTTGTGGTATGCCATATGTTAATCATAGATGGTTAGGTGGAATGCTTACAAATTTTCAAACAATCAAAAAATCAATCAGAAAACTTGATATCATCGAAAAGATGGAAGAAGAGGGTCAAATAGACCTTATGACAAAAAAAGAGGCTTTGATGCTCTCAAGAAAAAAAGATAAATTGCTTGATTATCTTGGTGGTATTAGAGATATGAAAAAAGCACCTGATATGATTTTTATAATCGATACTGTTAAAGAAAAAATTGCAGTCGCTGAGGCAAATTGTCTAAATATTCCTGTTATTGCTCCAATTGATACAAACTGTGATCCTGATGTTGTCTCTTTTCCAATTCCTGGAAATGATGATGCTATTAGATCAGTGCAACTTTTTTGTAAAGAGATGGCTGAAGCTATAAACGAAGGTAAAGAGTTAAGAGCTCAAGATGAAGCAACTGAAGTAGCAGATGAAACAAAAGAGACATCAACAGCTGATATAAGTGATCAAGAGAAAGAAAAACTTATAAAAGAAGCTACTAAAGAACAACAACAACAACAAGAGCCTAAAAAGAAAGAAGAGGAGAAATAGATATGGCAATTTCAGCTTCTATGGTAAAAGAGCTTAGAGAGCTCTCAGGTGCTGGCATGATGGATTGCAAAAAAGCACTTGTCCATACAGATGGAGATATCGAAAAAGCAATGGATCATCTTAGAGAAAAAGGTCTTGGAAAAGCAGCTAAAAAATCTGATAGATTAGCAAGTGAAGGGTTGGTAAGTGTTGTCGTAAATGATGATTTTACAAAAGCAACTATTAGTGAAATTAACTCTGAAACAGATTTTGTTGCGCAAAATGATGGATACATCAATATGACAAAAAATGTGACAAATCACATGCAAACAACAGGAATTAGCACAAATGAAGAGCTTTTGGAGAGTGAAATAGATGGTGTTAAATTTCAAGAGTATTTTGCTACAGAAGTTTCTAAAATTGGAGAAAATGTAGTCATCAGAAGATTTGCTACAATAGTTGCGGGTGAAAATGGTGTTGTAAATGGCTATGAACATTCAAACGGTCGTGTTGGTGTAATTATCGGGGCGGTATGTGATAGTGCAAAAACAGCACAAGGTGCAAGAGAGCTACTTAAAAATATCTCTATGCATGCATCAGCTATGAAACCTACTGTTTTAAGTTATAAAGATTTAGATCCAGAGTTTATAGAAAAAGAGAATGTTGCGATAAAAGCAGATATCGAAAAAGAGAATGAAGAGTTAAGACGATTAGGCAAACACGAAAAGAGAATTCCTCAATTTGTAAGCAAATCACAATTAACAGACCAGGCAATAGCAAAAGCAAAATCTGATATGGAAGCAGAACTAAAAGCTCAAGGTAAACCTGAGAAAATTTGGGATAAAATTATACCTGGTCAATTAGAGCGTTTTATAGCAGACAATACACAGCTTGATCAACAGTTAGCACTTATGAGCCAATTTTTTGTTATGGATGATAAAAAAACGGTTGAGCAAGTCGTAGAAGAGACGGCTACTAAGCTTAGTGGAACTATAAAAATAGTTGATTATGTTAGATACGATCTTGGTGAAGGCTTAGAGAAAAAAGTTGATGATTTTGCTGCTGAGGTTGAAGCACAATTAAAATAATTTAATATTATGGAGAGTTTTTTGAACAATAGTCTACCACATACACAGGCTCTCCATAAAACAAAGAGTCTAAAAAGCATTATCAGTGCTTCTTCTGTCTCTCACTCATTTGATTATACCCTGTTTGAAAATATTGATATAGATATCCACCAAAGAGAATCTATGGCAGTTTTGGGTGTAAGCGGAAGTGGAAAATCGACACTACTTCACATAATGGCAACACTTTTAAAACCAAAACATGGTGAAGTGATTTATGATGATAAATTTTTATATGAACAAGGAGATAAAAAGCTTCTTGAAATTCGAAGAAATGACATAGGAATTATATTTCAATCGCACTATCTTTTTAAAGGTTTTTCAGTAAAAGAAAATTTAGAGATATCTTCTCTTATCTCTGGAAATGCTCTTGATTTGGATTTGATTAAAAAACTTAAAATTGAAGATACTTTACATCAAAATGTATCTGAACTTTCAGGTGGGCAACAGCAAAGAGTATCTATAGCCAGAGTACTTTTAAAAAAACCAAAACTTATTTTTGCAGATGAGCCAACAGGGAATCTTGATCGTCAAACTGCAAATGATGTTATGGATGTGTTGATTGAATATATAAATGTTTACAATGCAGGACTTTTTATAGTTACTCATGATGAAAAAGTTGCGAGTCGTTGTGGCAGTGCATTTAGACTTCAAGACAAGAGGTTGATACCTGTAAAATTGTGATGAGCACACTATGCAATTAGCTGATTTTATAACCGAAAATAACGCTATCGTCTTTTTCTTACTATTTTCTAGGATTAGTGGAGTCATGGCATTTTTTCCATTTTATTCGCATTTATCTATCTCAACGACAGTTAAAACAGCTTTAATATTTTATCTAAGTATTATTTTTTTTCCATCTGTTACAATCGATGTTATTCCTCTAAATTTAAGCCATATAGTTTTGATGATACTTAGTGAGTTTATGCTTGGGCTAATTGCAGGGTTGGTGCTAAATATGATCTTTGGAGCTTTAGGTCTTGCAGGTATGCAAATTGCTATGGTTATGGGTTTTTCTATGGCATCGGTTATGGATCCTAGTACAGGGGTTAATGCTCCTATTATTTCACAAATTTTAACACTTATGGCGGTTATGATACTCTTAGCATTTGATGGACATCACCTCATACTTCTTTTTTTAAATGAGACGATAGGAGCAATTGAGCTTGGTGGGTTTTATCCTAAACCTTTTATTTGGGAGTATTTAAGCTCTGCTGTGGGACACATGTTTATGATGGGATTTATCTTATCTTTTCCAATTATTGCTCTATCAATACTCTCTGATGTGATTTTTGGAATGCTTATGAAAACTATGCCGCAATTTAATTTACTTGTTGTTGGGTTTCCTATCAAAATCTTTTTATCTATTATGGTTCTTGCAGCTGTTCTTGGAGCTATGATGAATATCTTTAAACAGGAGTTTTTAGAAGCTTTTGAGTTTTTAAAGCTTTTATTATGACTAGACTTCTTGCAAAACTATATTGTGAGGCTCAGACCAAAGGGAGGATTTGCCTCTAAGATATAGTTTT
>CAYUSV010000057.1:0-12204 GCA_964447385.1 uncultured Campylobacterales bacterium
CGCACTGTTTGATAATCGCTGTTATGATGAAGTTTGGTCTGGGATGGTTATACCTCGTATCTAGAACCCAATTATACGAGATATAGCAATAAATATTTTTAGAGAAAATGAATTTGAAAGTATTATAAAGGGTATAAGGCTTTGTTGTAATAAAATATTTAAGCTTAGAGAGATGATTGGTTAATGGTTTTTTAGAATGTAATGCCCCCGTCGCTAATAGTGACAAACAATATCTCTGATGGATTTGTATACCCTATTTGATTCTTACGATAATCTGGTATCTCTCTAAATCTCTTCAGTAACAACTGCATCTTAAACCTCCCTTTACTTCTTCTAGCTTTTATAAAAAATATGAAATTAGATATGAACAGGTACTTAACACTTAAACTTGAATTACTGTGGGTGTTTATTAAATAAATAGAATTTTTGTTATAATTATCGACATGATTGATTTTATTGAAGATACCGTGATGTTTTGTGCATGTTTTCTTAAAAATATTGTGCTTATAGTGGTTGTACTAAGTTTTGGATCTTATCTTTACCACGCTGACGGTTCTTTCTCAATTGCTATACTATTACTTGGTCTACTATTTTTATATATTTGTTATAAATTTTATATAAAAAGCGTAAATTCAAGCCGTGATGTTTTACTAGATATTTTAGAGAAAAAAGGTCGTAAAGAACTTCTAATAGAAGATGATGCAAAATCTTTTAAACTATTTAAAAAAGTATCAAGTTGTGCATCGCTTCCTGCTGAACCTGCAAATGCTAAAGAATTTTCTCTTACAATTATATATGTTGGTAAAAAACATTTAACAATATATAAAAAATGTCCAAAATCACATATTTACAAAATTTACAAAAAAAAGGCTTCACCAAAAGCTAAAGCTAAACCTGTCCAAGCTTGTGCTGAAAATAGAGAATACTACTATTCACAAATACAGGGTGTCCATTTTGATAAAGATATGATTATATCACTGATTTCCGGAGAACCTTTGACTATTGAAGCAGCAAAAGGTCCGGCAGCGAAAGCAATTAACAAAATAAGAAGTATTTTAAGAGATAGATAGAAAAATAGATTGATTAACTAACTGTTTACCTCAAAAGATTAAAATTTTACCATTCCAATAAAAAGGAGTTCATTTTGATAAAAATAGTTTTCTTAATATCTATATTTTTGACAACATCACTTTTTGCAAAAGAGACTCTCTTTGTAGATGCTCCAGCTGATATAAAACGAAAAAACCCGCAAAATAGTGATCTAATTCTCTCTTATCATAACTCAATAAAGAGTGTTAAACACTCTGTTGTAAACATCTCTACAACAAAAAAGGTAAAAATCTCACAAGAGCTAGAACAGTTTATGCAACACCCTCTTTTTCGTGAGTTTTTCTCAAATAGATATTTTGAACAAAAAAATAGAAAAACTCACTCTCTTGGATCAGGAGTTATTGTAACAGATGATGGATATATCTTGACAAACAACCATGTTGTAAATGGTGCAGATGAGATTTTAGTAACTCTAAATGGTGATAATAAAGAGTATTTGGCAAAACTCATAGGAAGCGACCCAAAAACTGATATTGCTGTCATAAAGATAGATGGAAAGAAGTTTGATGAAGTTAAGTTTGCAGACTCTTCAAAAGTAAAAGAGGGAGATATCGTTTTTGCACTTGGAAATCCATTTGGAGTAGGAAGCTCAATAACTCAAGGAATTGTCTCAGCTCTTAATAAAAGTAGAGTAGGAATCAATAGATATGAAGATTTTATCCAGACAGATGCTTCAATAAATCCTGGAAATTCAGGTGGGGCATTGGTAGATAGTAGAGGTGCGCTTATAGGTATAAACAGTGCAATTTTATCTAAAAGTGGAGGAAATAACGGTATCGGTTTTGCAATCCCTTCAAATATGGCTAAAAATATCGCTTATAAATTAATCGAACACGGAGAGATAAATAGAGGATATTTAGGAGTTTCTATAAGTGATTTGACAAGTGATCTTAAAGATATTTATAAAAGTAGCCATGGAGCAGTTATAGTTAATATCGTAAAAGAGAGTGCTGCTGATATCTCTAAACTCCAAAGAGGAGATTTGATAACAAGCATCAATGGAAAAAAAATTAAAAATGCAGATGAACTAAAAAATAAAATCGCCTCATTTGAACCAAATACAACTATAGAAATCACCTATGAGAGAGAAAAAAAACAGTATACTCTCTCACTTCTTTTAGGAGACCAAGAAAACACTCAGATACCCAAATCTGCTTTTATACAAGGTCTCTCGCTTAAAGAGTTAGATGATAATATAAGAGAAAGGCTTCGTATACCAAACACAATACAAGGCATTCTTGTAACAGATGTTGAATTTAACTCTTATGCTTATAAATTTGGATTTATAAAAGGTGATATTATCATTCAAATTGAAAATCATGAGATAAAAAATATAAAAGATATCAAAACTGTTATGAGAGATAAAAGAGAAGGTGCCAAAAGAGTTTATGTCAATAGAAACGGTTATATTATAATTATCGTAATAAAAAACAGAGAGTAAATAATGATAAAAATTTTAATGATAGAAGATGATGCAGAATTAGCTGAAATACTAACTGAGTATTTAGAGCAGTTTGATATGAAAGTTACCAATATTGAAGACCCTTTTTTAGGTCTATCTACACTAAACACTCAAGAGTTTGATCTTGTTATACTAGATCTTACCCTCCCTGGACTTGATGGACTAGAAGTCTGTTCTGATATAAGAAAACGGTACGATATACCAATCATCATAAGCTCAGCACGCCATGATATAACGGATAAAGTAGAAGCACTAGAGAGAGGTGCTGATGATTATATGCCAAAGCCATATGATCCAAGAGAGCTTGAAGCACGCATAAGAAGCCTTCTTCGTAGAGAAAAACATGAGTTTGATGCAGGAAAAAGATCTATTAAAAACGAAAAAAAAGATATCATCTTGGACAGTGAAAAATCTTTGATACTTTTTAAAAGTAGAGAACTATCTTTGACAAATGCAGAGTATGGAATACTAAAATATCTTCTTAAAAAAGAGGGAGGCGTTGTATCAAGAGAAGAGCTTATTTACAATGTTGAAGCCATAAGTGAAGAGAGTACAAATAAAAGTATAGATGTAATTATAGGAAGAATTAGACAAAAATTAGGTGAAGTTCCTAAAGATCCAAAATATATTCACTCAGTAAGGGGCATTGGATATAAATTTACACAATGAAAACATCTTCAATATTTTTTAGCATCACTTTGATCTTTATCATAGCTGCACTTGGTGTTGGTGTTGCTTATCTTTATATGGTAAAGTATGATAAACAAAAATATACCCAAGAGTTAAATGAACGCTACTCAATTGTTACAAGAGCAACTCTATATAGACTTTTAAGCCAACCAATAAATCAAGAGTTTGAAAAAGAGCTTGGAGTTTATAAAGTAAAACTAATCAAAGAGGGAAGTTTTATCAAAAATGTACTTCAAAAAGGGGAAATTTTACAAAAAATTAGCTCACGAATCGGTAGTAGTAGCATATACTTTTATAATAAAAACAATTATCTACTCATTGAGTCACTAAATAAAAAAGCCATTTTACTCTCAGATGTCGCTTTTAAACCTTATAGGCAGCAGATATTATATATCAAACTTATATTTGGAGGTATTATAGCCCTTTTACTTATTTTATATCTTTGGATAGTTAAAAAGATACGACCAATTAAAAAAATTAAAAAAGAGATTGATAAATTTGCAACAGGTGATCTAAATGTAGATTGCAAGATGACAACAAACGACGAAATTGCTGAAGTTGGCAACGCCTTTACACATGCCGTAGGAGAAATTAAAAAACTAAATAACTCAAGAAGACTTTTTTTGCGAAATATTATGCATGAGTTAAAAACTCCTATCACAAAAGGACGAATCAGTGCAGAGATGCTTGCAGATGGAAAGCAAAAACAGCGACTTATATCTGTTTTTGAGAGATTGGAGAGTATGCTAAATGAGTTTACAGCAATTGAGCAGATATCTATAGATGGAAGTCATCTAAAAAAACGCTCATATAGGATGATCGATATCATAGATGAGGCTATTGACCTCTCAATGGCAAATATTCAAAATATCGAAGCTACAGTTGAAAATGATTTAAATATAAAAGCTGATTTTAAACTCTTTAGTATAGCAATAAAAAACATGATCGATAATGGTATAAAATACTCACAAGATAGCAAAGTTCATATCTATGCAGATCAAAACTCCATAGATTTTTTGAGCAAAGGAGAAAAACTTCCAAATCAAATCTCATACTATACAGAGCCATTCACCCAAGGAGAACATAACAATTCGAGTAGTTTTGGCTTGGGGCTTTATATAGTTGATAGTATTATCAAAGCGCATGATATGAGATTATCTTATGAATATAAGGACGGATATAATATATTTAAGTTTATCCATCTTTAGCCGATTATATAAAAAATATCAAATATAGGAGCATAAGTGTGACTGATCTTTTCCCGATAATAACCTTAAAATCACTAATTTCACATCATATTGCATTGATCGATAGATCTGATACATATACAACTCAAGAGTTTGCACTTCTATTTTTAAAGATGGAAGATTATGATAATTTTGAAATTAAAAAGAGTATACAAATTATCTTTCGAGATAGCGATATTATATTTAATGTAGGTGAAAACTATGTTATACTACTACCAAAAACAAACTGGAATGGAGCTGTTGAGCTTCTCAGCGGTCTGTGTAAATTTTTAGATCAAAAGTTTACAGACTGTATAGTTACATATCCAGATGATGGAAAGAGTGCACAAGATATGATAGATTCACTTAAAAATGTCGTACAAAAACATTATGAGATTGCATTGGAGTTTTAAAATCTGATGCAAGCATCATATCTTTTTTATATTGGTATTGGCGGTTTTTTAGGAGCAATATCAAGATTTCTTATCTCATGGGGAGTCACAAACAGTTTTGGAGATTTTTTACCTTTTGGTACTTTAAGTGTCAATATAATAGGCGGTTTTATAATAGGCGGTCTGTTTATCTATTTTGAACAAAATGTAGCACCAGAATACAGAGCAATTCTTATCACAGGTTTTTTAGGATCGTTAACTACTTTTTCAACCTTTTCACTAGAAACAACACTATTAATCCAACAAAGCCACTACATAAAAGCTGCACTCAACATATTTTTAAATGTTTTTTTAAGCGTCGGTGCAACTATATTAGCAATGGTAATATTTAAAAAATACTACTTATCATAAGTAATAGGATACAACTATAACCATCCCAGACCAAACTTCATCATAACAGCGATTATCAAACAGTGCGATTGTGAGGCAAAATGGTGCAGGAGCTACTGGTAGCTTCAAACCATTTTAACGAAGCAAGTGTGCTGTTTGATAATCGCCCGAAGGGTAAGTCATAGAGGGGTGGGATGGTTATATTACTTAACTTTTTTGCAACTTTTGCAAAACTAACTCATCTGTAACACTCTGCCAAGAAGCATCTTTAAAATAGATCCAACCTCTACTAGAGTCATGTGAGTAATAGTTAGTATCAACCTGCTCTTTTTGAACAACTACCTGTTCCCCTGATGGGAGAATCTCCACAATAGAGTTATCTGGAATTTCACCTGTTACTACACAATTTACACCAATTCGTACACCATTTCCAACTTTTGCATTTCCCATGATCTTTGCACCGGTTGCGATGTAACAGTTGTCACCAATTGTCGGTGAACCCATGTTTTTATCATCAGTTGAATTGATAGCATTTATCGTCACTTGATGAAATATAACACAATCTTTTCCAATAACAGCAGGTCCTGAGACAAAGATCCCTTTTATGTCATGAGGCAGACATGGGGTTGATTTAAAACTACTTACTATATTTATACTACTTCCATTTTCATATTGGTATAGATAATAAGCAAATGTATAAAACTTTTTTATAAACTTTGAGTTACAACTCTGTGCTTTTTGCTTAACCTTCCATACGCCACCAAATGGTGCAACTAATAACTTCCCAACCATATCAACCTCTCACATAATAAATTTTTAAATATTTTAGCAAACCCTATTAACCTGTGTCAAACTCAGATTATTACTTACAATTACTACTAATTTAAGATTGATATCTATCAAAAACTCAATTTAAATATAGTACCTTTTTTGATTTTTGATTTTACTTCTACCATTATATCGTAGTTTTTACAGATTGTATTAACAATACTCAATCCTATACCAAAACCACCTTGTGTTGAAGTGGCACGATAAAATCTATTAAAAATATCTCTTAGCTTTTTTTCATCTATGCCTATACCATTATCTTTTACAATTAGATACTCGTTGGTTAACTCTATCTCTATTTCTCCACCAATTTGAGTATATTTGATAGCATTTAAAAGAAGATTATTTACTAAACGAATAAAACTCTCCTCATCAATTACAAAAAATGAATCTTCTATTTTTAACTTTATAGTAATCTTTTTTTTGTATGCAAACTCTTTTAGATAACTTACTTGGCTTGTTAAAACTTTTTTTAGATCAAGTTTTTTATTATGAGTTATTTTTTCATCTGTCTTATTCTTTAAAAACAAATATGTAAGATCTTTGTATATTTCAGAGATTCTTTTTGCACTAATTTGCACTCTATCTAAGTTTTTGCGACTCATAGGTCTTGATGGATCAACTGACATCAAAAGAGCTGTTATCGGAGTATTTAACTCATGTGTACTATCTCTTACAAAGTTATTTAACTTCTCTCTTTGGTTTTGAATAGGCTTTATAAAGACTCTTGCAAGAAAATAACCAATAAGTGCTAAAACAAGGTATAGTAAAAAAAATATTATAATAGTTTTTTGTAAAAGCTTCTTTACTAACTCTTGAAAAGTCTGCTCTTCAACTACGACATGATATATACCCAAATGTCCAGATACTCCATCATCTATAAGACCTAAATGTCCAGTTTTTGTCTTATATCTTTTTTTTGAAAAATCAACTTTATGATTTATATGAGAGACTAATGCTCTTTTATCTTTATCAAAAAGAGCAAAATTAAATCCCTTATCTACACTCAGATCACTATCTTTTAAAGGAAGGCTTTGCATGTGAGATCTTATTATTTTAGCGGAGAGATTAGAGGCATTTATCTGCATTTTGGAGGTTATAAGATCGTAATTTAACTTGTATTGCACTTGATAAAAAAGCCAAGCTATTATCACCATCAAAATCATAGAAAAGCCAAGAAACAACGATAAAAAACCAAAAAAAGTCCTCTTTTCGTCTTTAGTTAAAACGATAACCAACTCCTCGTATGTTACTTATATGTTCATTACCTATAAGTTTTCTCAAATTTTTTATATATGTTCTTATAGTTGCACCTGATGGGCTATTTTCGTAACTCCATATATTGTAGCTTATCTCATCTATAGTAAGTGTTTGATCTTTGTTTAGTAGAAAAAATTCTAAGATCTCTGCCTCTTTTTTTGAAATATTTATCTCTTTATTATCTTTTATGAGTAATAAGTTTCGTTTATCAAAAGAGATATTATCATCAATTTCTACTCTATTTACACTTTCAATTTTATATAATCTTTTTATATTATTGATCCTAACATCAAGTTCACTAAGATCAAAAGGTTTTTTGATATAGTCATCACATCCTAAATCAAATCCAAGCTTTAGATCTTCAACCCCATCAAGTGAAGTTATAAATATAGCAGGTGTTTTATCTCCTATATCTCGAAGAGCTTTTAAAAACTCAAAACCACTCACATGAGGTACATTTACATCTAAAAGTAACAAATCATATCTATTTGCATATGCCAAATCCTCAGCTTCAGAACCACTAAAAGCCAAATTTACCTCATAATTTAAGCCAATTAAAAACTCTTCAATAATCTCTGAAAGCATTACATCATCTTCAAGTAATAATATTTTCATATCTTTTTGCTCCTTCTACAAAGGTAAATCAAACAAAATCCTAAAACGCTCAGGATCTTTTAAATCATCATTTTGCATATATTCAAAAACAAGAGGAATTGATAATTTATTAAATACCAACAAATCCAACTTAAGACCCAAAATATACTCTGACAAATTAGCATTATAATCATTTAAAAAAGTGATATCATAATAGTTATACTTAAGATATATAGACTCTCGTCTAAGTGATAGCGGCATAGTAAAATAATAAGCATCTAAATTAAATACTTTGTACATCGATAAAGTACCTTTAAATGCCTCTTTGGTATAAATAGTACCTTTTAAGGTTGGCATATTAAAGCGCGCAGGATCATAACTATAAGAAAAAGCACTATTGTCTATCTTTATACCATGTCTTTTACCTATGTTTTTTGGATTACTTTTGGCATACTTTAGTCCTAAACTTGTATAAAACTCATATCCAAGAGCATAAAAGTTATTGTATTTTAATCCAGCAATTTTATCATTTGGCTCAATTGTGCCAAAGAGTGAAAATGCATTGTATGAGTTTGGATACATGCTGTTTGCAAACTGTTTTCTGTTTGTATAGTTTATCGACAATCCCAAAGGCTCTTTTTCATCTCTATCTTCATCAATATGATAACTTATATCACCATTAACAGTTGTATAACCTGCTTTATAAAAAGGGTAATTCATAAAGAGATTAGCTCCAAAATTTTGAGTTGATTTATCTTCTAAAACACCATAAAGATCAATACCATATTTCAGACGATATACAAAATTTTTATATCCTCCACCAAGAACTCTTTTTTCATCAAAGTTTGATACAAAAACTTTTGCACTATTTTGCCCTAGTGCATCAGAAAAATTTGCTCCTACATAAAAATCAAAACTATCATCTGCAAAAACAGATGAATAATCCAAACTACTATAATGGAGATTTTTATAACTCTTATAAGGCTTTGATTTAAATGAACTACTCAAATCTTCATAATCAAATAAAAAATCACTCTCATCTTCAAAAAAGTAACTTCGCTCATATATAGAAGCTGTACTTTTTTGAATTGGAGTTTTCAGATACTCAAAACCATCTGCCTTAACAACAGTTAAAAGTACATTTTCTTCATCTAAAAGTTTTGCATCTATGATATCATCGCCACTACTAAGCCTAGAGAGTGTACCATCATATAGATAGAGTGTGCTTCCATTTTTACTATTGGCTATAAACATAACCCCTTTTTCACTCACATCAACTACAAAACCATACCATCCATCAAAAGAGAAAAGTGGCTTTTTGTTTTTATAAAGTGTTCTCTTTTTTGCTTCTTGTTTAAAATAGTATATATTGTCAAACTCATCACAAAAGATTGATGAGTTAACACTATCATAAAACTTATCTTTGACATAAAGTTGTGGCTGATCAAAAGATTTTTTTACATCAAAATAGACAAAACTTCCATCACTAAGGATATCTTGGACAATTTTTGATCTACTCTTTTTAAACACCCTACCCTTTTTATCAAAAAGTCCCATCTCTATCCTATTAACATCTGTATCACTTGAAGAAGATGTATAATAGTTCTCATCTATTTTAAAAACTTTACCAAAAAAATAATCTCCTCTCTCTTTGCGATGCGAAAAATCATTTTTAGATATAACATGTAGCTTTGGACTACTTAATGCATCACTTGTCAAAAAGAAAATTTCATCTTTTGTGTTATTTAACTTAGCATATAATTTAGACCTTGCTACAACTTCTCCACTACTTGTACTAAATCCTTCATACTTTTTCTTTAGCCAATTAGAGTATGCACGAATCTCTTTTTCATAACTTTGACCAAATGTTTTAGTAAACACATAATTGGTTTGGATAGGTATAAACTGCCCTGAGTGATTCCAAAAGTACTCATTTACCTTGTCGGTTCCATACTTTTGGGCTAAAAAAAGTTGAAAAAACCCACCAATTATATAGTTATGAGCCCTATATGGGAAAAAAAGATGATCATTAAAAGTACGCTTTGGTGTGATAAACCCAGCTTTTGCTTGGGTTATTGTCATAGCTAAATGTCCACCATTATAAAGTCGTCCACCATTACCAAATCTCGACTCATTAAATACAGCGTTACCCTCTGCTAAAAAACTTGACTCTAAAATATTTGGAATCGGAAAAATCGGCATAAAAAGAAGAGATGTAAAAGGTGTGTTTTTAACAATCTTATGTGCAATTTTTGAGAGTGGGTTTTTCTTGGGATTAAACTGAAAATTATGAGCACTCTCATGTAGTAAAAGTGTCTTTAACCAAGAGGTAGTAGACATAAAATCTACCAAATAAGCCCCACCAACATAATTCATCTGCATATTGAGTGGAAATTGAGTTGAAAAAGCGTTTGCTATCTGATTGTTTGATGCGAGTAGTCCAAGATAGAGAGTATCATCAAGCGCAAAGCCATAAGATTTCTCATATCTTTTTAAAATCTCTTTCTCAATTGATTTTGTTGCAATCGCTTTATCTGCATACTCTTTAGGATAAATAATCTCCAAAGAGGCATCATCGGTCGTGATAAAATACTCATCACCAAAAACAGCTATTTGGGCATTTAGTGTTTGCAAGCACAACAGACCAATCAATATCTTTTTCAAAACTATACCTATAACGCTTGTATACTATTTCCAAGTACCAAAGCAAGCACTAGAAGTAGAACAAATCCAGAAGATTTATTGTAAAGTTTATTTGCAGCGATAAATACCATCATAATAGTCACAATGAGTGCCGCCATAATATCAAAAGCATTTACTGAAAAATCAACACTTAACGGATTCACTAAAGCAGCAGCACCTAAAACAACAGTAAAATTAGCTACATTACTACCTATAATATTTCCAAGAATCATATCTGCATTATTTTTACGAGCTGCTTGTATACTTACAGCAAGCTCAGGTAAACTTGTACCAAAAGCTACCAAAAACATACCTATCAACCACTCACTAACACCAAAGCTTCTTGCAATTACAGAGGCGCTATCTATCATAAAGTTTGCCCCCACAATTACCATCACAAATCCAACTCCAAGCCAAAGCCCCGTATGCTTCCAGTCAAACTTCTCTCTCTCTAAATCTTCATCAACCTCACCTAAAAGTGCATCTGCATTGTTGGTCAAAAACATTATATATGCACCCATCATCAATATACAAATAAACCCTTCATATCGTGAAATCTCACCATCAAAACCAACCACCAAAAAGACTAGAATTGGAAAAAGCGCCCATGCGCTATCTTTGGCAAACAGATCACGTTTGGGTTTTAATTTTTTGGCAATGACAAACACAACACCCAAAACCAACGCTATATTAAAAATAGTACTACCGATAACATTTGAAACAGCCAAGTCACTCTTGTGATTCATACTAGCAATCACCGAAGCCGCCATCTCAGGTAAACTCGTACCAAGTGCAACAATCGTAGCACCTATAATAAAATATGATATTTTAAAATGAAGTGCTATCCTCTCACTCTCATCTATCACATAATCAGCACCTTTAATCAATGCTGCCATAGACGCTATAAATATAATATACTCCACCTATTCACTCCTTAGTATTAAACTCTTTGGTAAATTAAAATCTTCTATTAAATTTTTCTCTAATTCTCTCATCTTCCCATCATCATTTTGATGATCATATCCAAGCAGATGTAAAAGACCGTGTATAAAAAGCAGACAAAGCTCATCGCCTTCACTATGCCCTAATTCAAATGAAAGTTGTTTTACTTTATCAATGCTAATAATAATACTCCCAAGTGGAGCATTTGGCATATCTTCCAAAGGAAAGCTCAAAACATCAGTAGCATGACAAGAGCCACGAAACTGAGCATTAACCTCCAAGATAGCACTATTATCCATAAAAATCAACTCAACATCCTTGTCTGTCAAGTTCTCTTTAATTTTCTCTAACTTCTCTAAGCTGAAATCATACCCATATCTATCATCAAAAATAATCACATTTATCCTTATTTTGAAAAGATATTCTACCCAAATGCACTTAACATACTATACAACAGAAAATACCAAACTACACACAAGTTGATATAATCAAGGTATCAAAGGAACTTTTATCTCATCTGATAATTTAAAGTACTTAGAGCCAACCCGAGCTATGGCATCAAATTTCACTTTTAGACTCTCTTGATCTGTTATAATCTCTTTGTTCATATATAGATGTTTTATTTCAA
>CAYUSV010000058.1:0-5409 GCA_964447385.1 uncultured Campylobacterales bacterium
GCCAACTTCTGACTAACCTCATCCTCATGAGGTACAATCCTAAACTTATTCCCAAAAAATCGTATCGATTTACCATTTTTAGTTATCCCTATAGTCTGTGGAACTCTATTCTTTATCTCCAAAAGTTGTATAAAGTTTTGCTCACCTTTAATTTTTTCACCATAAAAATCAAAATACTTCTTTTCCAAATTATCATGTAGTTGTCGTTGCAACTTTAAGATATCTCCATCTTTTTCCATTGTCCAATGGAAGCCATTTTCTACTGTGATGATGACTGGGGTTGCTGAGTAGAGTTCGTTTATAAAAAACTGGTTTACTCTTTTTTTGGTAGCTTCGACGATGAGTAGGTTTGGGTTGTTGATGTTTTTTCTTAGTTCGTTTGAGAGAGTGTTTATCAGCTGTTCGTCAAGAGAACGGATGGTAAATGAGTAATTAGAGCCTTTTTTGTAGATTTTTTCTCTCTCTATTGGGAAGAGTCCGCCAAAGCAGTAGTGTTTAAAACCTTCTCTTTTATGTGTGGCTTTTAGTATTTCGTCTTTTGCCATAGAGTAGCTTATATATTTTGCGATTTTTTCAAAGCTCTCTTTGAAGGGTATATCATTTTTTAAGTATGCAGTGCATATCAGTTCAAAGTATTGCATGAGTACCAACTTTTGTTAAAATAATTTTGCTATTTATTATACTAAAATTTTATTATAAGTGTATTTTCAGGCTTCTTGTAGATATGAAACTGGGTTGAGCTTAGATTAATAATTGTTTTATTTTATTTTGACATAACTTTGACATAACTTCTTGGTATATTTACATAAGTGATACCAACAGAAGCCAAGAAACAGAATTAATGCTAAACAACTTCTGCTTTTTAAGATTGCTCCTCTTTTGGCTTCTATTGGTGTTACCTATTTGACTTCTACTTACTATCATCATATGGGTCTAAATGTATATTCATAGCCCATTGACGAGAAGAATCAAGGGATTTAATTTGTTCTTCAATTCTATCACTTATTCGGTGAGCTTCAAGAAGTGAAATCTCACTAGTAAAAACAAGATGCACATCTACAAAATTGTTGTGACCAGATGTTCTAGTCTTTAAAAAATGGTATCCGGTTAAATCTTGGTCATTTTCCAAAACATTATTAATCTTTTTCACAAGTTCCTCATCTAATGCTCCATCTAAAAGTACATAAACACCTTCTTTAATAATTTTATAAGCTTCATGAATGATATAGATAGCGATAAGAGCCCCAATAATTGAGTCTATGATATGCAAAGAAGTAAACTCAATCATCACTAAAGAGATTAAAATTGCAACATTTGTAAAAATATCAGTTTTATAATGAAGTGCATCTGATTTAATAACCATAGAACCTGTCTTTTTTGCAACATAATTTAGATACAAAACTAAAGCGATAGTAATCAACAAAGAGATTAACATAACAATAATTGAGATATCTAGTAGTTTTGTCTCTTCATAATAGATCGCTTTTTTAACAGCCATATAAAAGATATAGATTCCCGACATGGTTATAACCGTGCCCTCTATAACAGCGGCTAATGCTTCAATCTTTCCTTTTCCATAGTTAAAAATTTTATCGGCAGGTTGTTCTGATTTGGAAACTGCAAAAAAGTTGAACAAAGAGACGATAAGATCAAGCATTGAGTCAATTGCACTAGCTAAAACTGCAACTGAACCGCTCAAAAAACCAATCGTAAGCTTAATAAAAATCAAAAGCGTAGAAGTCGCACTAGCTACAAGTGTTGCCTTTTTCTGTAAAGTCATACAATCTCCAAATTATTTTTAATATTATATCAATAGGCTTCTTGTAAAGCTATAAAATTTTTGGCAAATGCCACTGTCTATAAAATGCTACAAATCGAAGTACTAAACCTATGACAAACACAGTCATAATTGAAAAAAAGTTTAATATACCAATGATATCAAGAGTATATATAAGTACCCCTACAAAGATAGCAACGCTTCCATAAAATTCACTAGTTAAGATAATTGGTATTTTATTTATAAGCATATCTCTAAGCACCCCTCCACCTACAGCAGTTATTAAAGACAAAAGCACAATACCAAAAAAATTAAACTCAGATGCAACTCCTACAAGTGCACCGGAAATTGCAAAAGAGACAAGTCCAAGAGTATCTGCTATGACAAAATATGGACTTTTTTCAATAGTTGAAAATCGTTGCAATTTAAACATAGTCGCTACCAATACAACTGTGATGACTAAAATAGAGGCAAGATTGCTGTGAAATGCATACAACTCTCTTGATGTCAAAACATCACGAATCACCCCTCCACCAAGAGCCGTGAGAAAAGATGCTATAAAAACCCCCAAAATATCAAGTTTGCACCCAGTGGCAATTAAAAAACCACTAAATGCAAAAGAGACAATTCCAACAATCTCAGCAACTTCAATAAGATTCAATCTCTAACCTATCCTTGCAATATTTAAAGCACTAACAAGTGCATTGATAGAGGAGTGAGATATATTGTCCCCTACTCCAACACCATGATAAACTTTATCTTTGACAACAACTGCAAAATAAGCCACTGCCTTAGCATCACTGCCATGTGATAGTGCATGTTCAAAATACTCAACAACTTTAAAACTCACTCCTAACTCTTTAAATCCATTACTAACCGCATCTATAATTCCACCAGCTGTAATTTTTTTAGAATACTCCTTGTCACCAACACAAAAAAGAGCTTCTACAACTGCATTTTTATCATCGATTGCCATTTTTAAATTGGATATTTTATAATACTCTTTGCGATTGACAAACTCTTTTTCAAAAATTTCCACGATCTGTTGCTCACTTAAAATTCCATTTACTTTCTCACTTTTTTTCTGTATCACTTTCCCTACTACCGGTTCCATTGATTTTGGTATTTTGTATCCAAAGTTAATATTTAGTATATAAGCAACTCCACCTTTTCCAGATTGTGAATTTATTCGAATTATCGCTTCATAATCACGACCTACATCTTTAGGATCAATTGGAAGATATGGTACACGCCATAACTGCTCTTTTTTTTGAAATTCCATACCTTTTTTGATCGCATCTTGATGTGAACCACTAAAAGCCGTATATACCAAATAGCCAACATACGGATGTCTGACACTTGTTGATATTTCATTTATATTTTCAACCACTTTAACTATCTTATCAACATCACTAAAGTCCAATTTTGGATCAATACCTTGTGTATATAAATTTAACCCTAAAGTTACAATATCAACATTTCCAGTACGCTCTCCATTGCCAAGCAAGGTCCCCTCAACTCTATCAGCTCCAGCCATCAATGCTAATTCAGTTGCAGCTATTGCTGTACCTCTGTCATTGTGTGCGTGAAGACTTATTGTGACTTGGTCGCGTCTTTTTATCTCATTGATCATCCACTCAATTTGATCTGCATAGATGTTTGGTGTAGCAGACTCAACAGTCGCAGGAAGATTTAAAATCACTTTTTCGCCCTCTTTTGGATCCCAAGCATCAACAACGGCGTTACATATATCTCTTGCAAATGTAAGTTCAGTTTGAGTAAAACTCTCAGGTGAATACTCAAACTCTATATTTCCCTCAAATCCAGAAAAATGCTCTTTTATCCAAGCCACTCCGGCAAGTGCGATATCGATAATCTCTTTTTGATCTTTTTTAAAGACTATCTCTCTTTGATTTGTAGATGTAGAGTTATAAAGATGTACTATTACATTTTTAGCACCTACTAAAGCCTCTGCACTTTTTTTGATCAAATGCTCTCTAGCTTGTGTTAAAATCTGAATTTTTACATCATCAGGAATTAAATTGTTTTCAATCAAATAGCGCGTAAACTCATACTCAGTCTCACTAGCACTTGGAAATCCTACCTCAATCTCTTTAAATCCCATCTCAACCAATAGTTTAAAAAACTCTACTTTCTTCTCCAAAGTCATAGGTTTTATCAATGATTGGTTGCCATCTCTCAAATCCACACTACACCAAATTGGTGCATGTTCAATCTCACAATCTGGCCATGTTCTATTTTTTATATCTATTTTTCCAAATTTTTTATATTTCATAATTCTTCTCTCTTTATCTTTATATATGTATATCAATATAGCATAAATACATGCAAACTTTATTTTAAATATTTAAGGATATTTTATCTCTTGTAAATTAGAGATTTAAGAGTAGTAGATAGAGCAGGAGAAGAGATTTTGTTCCGCTAACTTGAACTGTTTGATAATGTATCATGATTTCTCCTTCTTAATTTTTGAGATTATAACACACTTTCTTAAATCTGGGATTAACCCAGATTTAAATTATATTTTTTTTGCAATTGCAACCCAATTTGAAAGCATATCTTTGGATGGAACCTCTGGAACAATTGGCTTTTTAGCATTAAATTCTACCATCTTGGCATGAAGTGAGTTTACTTCAAATCCTGCTAACTCTTGCCTTGAATTAACGCCAACTACTTGCATTATCTCAGCAAATTGTCCCCCAACACCTGGAAGTCTCATAAGATCTGCCATACTAGCCCATGATTTTATAGCGTTAAAATCAATTTGCATCTTTTTAGATGCTTTTTTAGTCGCACCATTGTCTCTTAAATATGCATCAACCAAATCACAACTTGTATTGATACCCATACTCTTAAACCTTTTTGCATATCCAGGTCCAATGCCTTCTATTTCCTGTATCTCATAACACTCATTTAAATCTTTTGCAGGAGAAGGAGCTTGTTTTAACGCTTGGGCAATTTTTGAATTATCAGGGGAATTAACCCATTTTAAGATTAATTCAAGCGATGGAATCTCTGGAACTATTGAGTGAGCTTCGTTATATTTTATCATCTTTGCATGAAGAGTTTTTGCATCACTTTTACTAAGTTCTTCTCTTGAAGTTACACCAACAGCTTGTAATATCTCAGCAAACTGTCCATCAGCACCTGGAAGCCTCATAAGGTCTGCCATACTAGCCCATGATTTTATAGCATTAAAATCAATCTTTGTCTTATTTGAAGCTTTTTTAACTGCGTCACCATCATTTAGAAATTTATTAGCAAAATCACATGTTGTATTGACGCCCATACTTCTAAACTTTTTTCCATAACCCGGTCCTATACCTTGTATCTCTTCTACTTCATAACACTCTTGCACATTTCCAACTGTAGAAAATAACTCTTGATCAGCTTTAATTAACTCTTGGTTAGTCTCTTTTAATTCTCCTCTTGCTGACTCTAAATCTGCTTTTAAAAGCTCTCTCTCTTTATCTGTTTGTGCAATTTTTGTATCATAGTCACCTTTAAGACTTTGTAGCTTACTTTCCCAGCTTAGCTCACTCTCTTTTAGTTGCATCTCTGCCTCTTTAGCTTTGTCCTGTGATATAGCTAATTTTGCTTCTAAATCTTCT
>CAYUSV010000058.1:5509-12075 GCA_964447385.1 uncultured Campylobacterales bacterium
TTTAAATTCCACTCATTATCTAAATTAGAAAGTTTTAACTCTGCCTCTTTAGCTTTGTCCTGTGATATAGCTAATTTTGCTTCTAAATCTTCTAAATCTTTGCTGAAATCACCGCTTTGTGAGTCATAATTACCTACAACTCCTTGCAATTTACTTTCCCAACTTGACTCAGTATCTTTTAGTTTTAAATTCCACTCATTATCTAAATTAGAAAGTTTTAACTCTGCCTCTTTAGCTTCTGCTTGTGATGTTGTCAATTTAGCCTTTAGAGCTTCTATCTCTTCATTAAGGTCGTTAACTTTAGTATCATAATTACCCACAACACCCTGAATTTTGTTTTCCCAATTTGACTCTGTATCTTCAAGTTTTAAGTTCCAATTTTCATCATTTTGGCGTATATCTTTTTCTACAAAATTTTGAGTAGAATCAATCTTGCCTTGCCATATCTCTTTATCTGTATCATATCTTGTTTTCCACTCATTCTCTACCCTAAGAAGCTTGTTCCTACACCCACCACGAAGCCACCAACCGATGATAAGACCAATCAACCCCGCTACCAATAAACACACCAATATCTGCATCAATAAATAACTCATTATTTAACTCCTTTTACATTAAATTCTATTCTTCTATTTTGTGCTTTACCCACCGCAGTCTTATTTGTTGCAACTGGTTTTGATTCACCATAACCTACCGCGTCAAGTCTGTCTTCAAGTATTCCTTTGTTAACCAAATACTGTTTTACAGCATTTGCTCTACTTGTACTAAGTTTTAAATTATAACTTTTCATTCCATCTGAGTCTGTATGACCTTCAATAGAAATTATATCACTTGGACATTTTTTTGCGATAACAACTAGAGCATCTAACAACTCATAACTAGAAGATTTGACATCTGCCCTGTTATATTTAAAATGAATTTTTTCACTTGACAATATCTTTTGAAACTCTTTTTGACATATAAATTGAGGTTTTTTTACTTCAACAATAGGCTCTGGAGCATCTATAGTATAGCTTCCCTCATAACTACTATGCAAATTATTTTTAAAATTTTGAAGCAATGGTGCTTTTTCGCCAACCTTACCAACATAACCTTTAAAATTAAAATCCATATCTGTTATCTCAAATTCACCATAATCAACAGCACTAAGTCCATCGATACCTAACCTTGCACTATTAAACCATCCATTAGGAGCACCTTTGATCTCTTTTAACTCATCGGTAACATTTGCCTTACCAAAAAGCATATTTGCTCGTGCAATTAATTTATCGTGAGTCTGTTCATCTGGAACATATCCACTCAGTGTAATTTTTCTGTTTTGATCTTTTTTTGCATTTACCAAATATGGCGATGGCACAACAACTTCAGGTACAGAAACAGGCTTTTGAACAACCGGTGCTTTTACAACCACAGGTTTCAAAGCAATAACTTTAAGACGATTATCAACACCATCAACTCCCTCCAATGCTAAAGCGATATCTTCAGCCTCATCTTTTAATTTTTGACTAGGTGCAGTTCCTTCTAGCATCAAAATTCTAGTCATCTCTAGCTCATCACCTTTTATGCTATTATCAACCCAATCCATCTGCTTACTTGCATATGCACTTTGAGCTTTTGTTAACAGGTCATCTTTTATCCCTCCTGCTTTATCTAAAAAACAGAAATATGATAAAATTCCTATGAGTATTGCGCCTAAAAGCAATATCAATAATTTCCTCATGCTCATCCTTTTACATTGTAAATTTTAACCATAAACTTAACTCTTAACAGCAACAAAGAGAAGAAGAAAGATCAATTAGAGCTCATTATATAATAAAAAACTTTAATGAAAAAGTAAAAAAAATTAATACTTTTTATAATCAAAATTATCTTTACAAATAGGAGTCTCTTTCAAATGATTTGCATAAAGATTCAAATAAAAATCAAGTTGCTCCTGTGGCATACCTTGTCTAGCAAATCTTTTTTCAGGCTCTTTGCTTTCTAATTTTGCATTTTCAATAAGTAGCAGTCCAGAACTAATTTCACATTTTAATGAAATGAGTTCTGGACTGCTACTTACCAGCTAACACTACTACCAAATGTGAACATGAAGTTATCTGCACTTGATCCCAACAGAGGGGTCTTAATTTGGCTCTTAACTCTTCATTGGTGATGACTAAAAACTTCCACGCTTCCATACCAAACGATGATGGAGATTTTCGCCCTGCTTCTAAGATATAGTGTATATCTTCATCTGATATTTTTTTACTCTCATCAAATACTTTACACGCATGGCGAAAGTTCATCGCTTTAATAAAATCTTCTTTCATGATAATCCTTTTGTTAAAATTGTTTGAAATCTTAACAAATATATGTTATTGTGTCAAGAACTACCTAAAAAGGTATATACACACCAAAAGGATACCAATGAAGATAATTTATGATGGCAAAGAGTACGCATGTTCTTTTGAGTTTGCCCTAGATATGGTGAGTGGAAAATGGAAAGGGTTGATACTTTGGTACTTACAAAATGAAACTTTGCGTTATGGTGAAATAAAAAAAAATTTAGGAAAAATTACCCAAAAGATGTTGACACAGACACTCAGAGAGTTAGAGAAAAATGGCTTAATCACAAGAAAAGTATATCCTGTCGTACCTCCAAAAGTAGAATATACCATCACAGAAAATGGGAAAAAACTTATTCCTATATTTGCCATGCTTCAAGAGTGGGGTGATGATGTAGGAGCACAAATGGGTGAAACCCTAAAATGTGATTTCGATGTGAAATAGAGTATCATCCTCTAGTCTTGTGAGTAGATCAACTCTCCTCTCTTCTACATCAATAATATTTACCCTCTTTTATCTTTGATATACATCTGTTTGTTGTTACTTCGCATCTCAATATCAAAAAGATCAATCTCTTTTATGATATCTCCTAGTTTTTGATAACCATAATTTACAGGAGAAAATGAAGAGTTGTTTGATATATATGCACCTATCTTTGAGAGGTTTGACCAGCCATCTTCGTTCATGGTTCTAAGTGTCGCATTTCTAAGCCAACTTACCAATTTTGTATCTTTTCTAAGCTCTCTTTTATCAAATTTTGTCTGTTTTACATCTTGTTGAAGGCTCTCTGTTTTTATAAACTGAGAACAAGCATTTATAAAAGGATCAGGTGTTTTTTCTTCACCAAAACCATATACTTTTAACCCATTTCTAAGAAGCCTCATAACAATTGGAGTAAAATCACTATCGCTAGTAGCCAACGCAAACGCATCCATGTTTTGTGAATATAGTATATCCATCGCATCGATAATCATAGCGATATCAGTTGCATTTTTACCCTTGGTATAGTCAAACTGCTGTATAGGTTGGATAGCAAACTCATGAAGCTTCTCTTCCCAACCTTTTAGTTTTGGACTTTTCCAATTTCCATAAGCATTTTTGATATTTATCACGCCATATTTTGAGAGTTCATTTATAATTCCCTCTATGGAGTTGTGGCTGATGTTGTCACAATCGATTAATAGTGCGATAGAATTTTCATCTTTTTTCATCTCTATACCCTCCTTTTTGCTAAAAATTTATTTAACTGATTTGCAAACTGATGTGCATCTTTTACCCCAAAGGGTGCCGGACCTTTTGTCATCTCTCCACTCTCTCTGACACTCTCTAAAAGATTTCGCATCGCCAGATACTGTTTGATATTGTCCACACTAAAAAGCTCTCCACGATGATCAATTGCATGAGCATTTTTAGCGATCACTCTATCAGCTAGAGGTATATCTGCTGTGATAACCAAATCATTCTCTTTGACTATCTCCACTATGTGATGATCTGCTTCATCAGCGCCAAGCTCTACTATAGTATAACTTACATACTTTGACTTACCAAGAGTAATTTTTTTATTTGATATGACAAAAGTCTCTAAAGCTAATCTCTCTATTGCACGAATTAAAATTGGTTTTAAAAGATTTGGAAAAGCATCTCCATCAACAAAAACCCTCAAGCTAAAACCTCTTTGACACGCCCAACATCACCACTGACAAGTCTGACTTTTATCCCATGTGGGTGAGTTGGGGAGTTTGTGAGGATATTTTTTACTACACCCTCTGTCAATTTACCACTTCTTTGGTCTTGTTTTAATACTATTTTTACTTTAAGCCCCACTTTTACATCTGCTCTTTTTTTGCCATCCATCAGTTTTACTCTCCTATTAATTTGAGTTTATTTTCTTGATAACCTCATCCAAATCTTTATCTATCGCAAAACAACTGTTTATCTTGCATGCTAAAAAATTCATATCTTTGCTTGGTTTTAAAAGCACATATGGATACTTTATCGCATCTAATGAAGTTCTATTTTTTGTTAAATTCTCTTTTGTTGATTTTATCACAACATTACTAAGTAGGCTTTGTAGATAGGTTTTTAGACCTTGTGGATACTGATTTGGTGCAGATTTTAAAACACTTAAATTTCGATTTAAACTCTCATTTGCAAAGGCATGAAGTTTTAGATTGTCAGTTAAAATTGCTATTTTAAAAAGGTTTTCTATCATCACCGCCTGTGCAGAGCGATACGAAGCATCATAAAATTCAGCGCGTGCTTCAAAATCATCATCTGACATATACCACTTGTCGTTTTTATAAAACTTTGCTACAGCTTTATCTGAAATGGTTTTAGCAAGTGTCAAATATCTCTGTTCAAAATTGACCTGATACGCCTCAATAAGTGAAGATATCAAAAAAGCATAATCTTCCAGATACCCTTTTACTTTTGCCTTTTTACCGATAATTATCTGATGGTAAAGCTCACCATCAATATAGAGGTGTTCAATCAGACTATCTATGGATTTCAAAGCTTGTTTGGCATAAGATTTATCGACAAATTTTCCTGCTTTAAAAAGCCCTGTGAGATACAGACAATTCCATGAAGTTTGGATTTTATTATCTATAAAAGCGTAACTCTTTTTCTCTCGATTTGCTCTTAGTATCGCTCTGGCTATCTCTAGTTTTTTTGGCTCATCCAAGCCACTTAGATATGGGTTTGTCTGTTTATGTTCAAAATTTCCTTCAAGATAGATGCTATAGTAGTTTAAAATCTCTTTTGCACCCTCTTTTGAAAAACCACCACTTATCAAATCTTTTAAACTATCTGCATAATCAAAAACAAAATACTTCCCCTCCTCGCCGTCACTATCAGCATCACTTGCAGAGTAGAACATCTCATCTTTGTTAAACCTTTCATTGATATTTTCTATCGTCTGCTTGATAACTGTTTTAAAACGAGGCTCTTTTGTGAGTGCATAGGCATTTGCATATGTTTCTAAAAGTTCTGCATTTGTATAAAGCATCTTTTCAAAATGGGGAATCATCCACATATCATCAACACTATAACGATAAAACCCACCCTCAATTTGATCATAAATTCCGCCTCTACTCATAGCTATCAATGTCTCAGTGGCCATAGAGAGAGCAGATTTATCGCCAGTGATACGGTAGATATCTAAAAGTGTATCTAAAGTAGTTGCGTGAGGAAATTTTGGTGCAGAGCCTATACCTTTGTTTTTGTGGTCAAACTGTGAAGCTATTGTCTTTACAAAGGTATCGGCTATGCGTTTATCTAGTGTAACTTTTTTGTTCTCTTCTTCACTTTCCATCCGTTTTAGCGCTAACTCTATCGACTGGGCACTTTTAAGAACTTCATCTTTTTTTGTTTTGTAAACATTATCAAGAGCTTTTAAAACACTTTTTATACCAGCCATGCCAAAATTCTCATCTACAGGAAGATAAGTCGCTGAGTAGAAAACTCTTTTATCTGGTATCATCACAATCGTAAGTGGCCAACCTCCACCTTTACGATTCATAAGAGTATAGATATCTTGATAGTGTCTATCAATATGAGGATACTCTTCACGATCAACCTTGATAGAGATAAAAAACTCATTTAGTATCTTTGCAACCTCTTCATTTTCAAACGACTCTCTCTCCATGACATGACACCAGTGACATGTGCTATATCCGATAGAAAGAAAGATAAGCTTATTCTCTTTTTTCGCTCTATCAAAAGCTTCATCACCCCATGGATACCATTTTACTGGATTGTGGGCATGTTGTAGTAAATATGGTGAATCTTCATCTATAAGTTTGTTTGCATTTGCATTTGTCATAATAAGTAATCCTAATAATAGTATTTTAAACATCACCCACCTTTTGCTTTATTATATCATACTAAGAATACGCTATTGTTACAAATTACGGTATAATTCAACAAGGAGGAAGAAATGAAACGGTCATTTTGGCTAATAGAGACTGATCATTCTCCGATAGTAGCTACAGCCTTGCATAGCGGTCATAATATAAGGTCTGATATGAGGAATAAGATAGCTCTTGATGAGTCGCAAAGGCTTAGGGAAGAGGATCCTTTTACAGACATATTTACGCAAATCGTTAAAAATCGTGTTGTGGATTCCCATACTAGGTTTGAAGTTGATTTTAACAGACCTAGAGACAAGGCTATCTATAAAAATCCTAACGATGCTTGGGGGTCTTCGTGTATGGCATACTCCATTGTCTAAAAGAGAAGCT
>CAYUSV010000059.1:0-11952 GCA_964447385.1 uncultured Campylobacterales bacterium
CACCATGTTTTGCAAATTCTGGATGCCAACCATCTGGAATAGAAAAATGAATTGCCGCGTTCATGCTCGCAGTCATGCCACTTGTGCCAGATGCTTCTCTGTTGATTCTTGGTGTATTAATCCAAAGATCAGCCCCTTTTTTAAGAGCAGCTGATAACTCTAACTCATATCCGGTTAATACTGCAATATTTTTTATATCTTTTGAAAGATAAACCAATTCGTTAAAGATACTAACAGCCGTACCATCTGTAGGATATGGCTTACCTGCCCAAATAATTTGTACAGGTCTATCTTTGTTTTCGACAATTTTTAAAAACCTCTCAAAATCATACTTTAAAAGTCCAGGTCTTTTATATTCAGCAAATCTTCTTGCCCATACGATTGTTAATACATCAGGATTAAACATCTTTCCTGTCTGATTTGCTACTATATTAAACAGCATTCTTTTAAGGTGTTTTTTTCTTGCTATGATCTCATAATCAACATTATCATCATATGCTCGTACCAAACCTTTATCTTGCCAGTATCTTCTGTTTTGTGCATTAGTCACAGGAATAATTTTCTCATCCTCACCAAGAACATCTTTCCACATCTCATTTGCAACTTTTGCATGTATCTTTGAGACAGCATTTGAGACTTTTGATAGTTTAAGTGCACCTACTGTAAGACTAAACATATCACCACTAGTACCTGTAATATCTCTCACTGTATCGATATCAAGTGAACTAAAAAATCCCATTCTGTGTAATAAGTCTATATTGTGAACCTCATTTCCAGCAGCCTCTGGCGTATGTGTTGTAAAAACTACACGCTTTTTTACTTCATCTATGTCATTATACTTTTCATAAAGTTTAAAAGTAAGTGGTACAGCATGACCTTCGTTCATGTGATAAATATCTATCGTTTTACCCAACGCTTCAAGTGCTTTAACGCCACCAACACCCAAAACAATCTCTTGTGCAATTCTAGTTTCATGATTTCCATCATAAAGTCTTGAAGTTATCGTACGAGAAAGATGATCATTTTGCTCTACATCAGTAGATAACAGCACCATAGGAGCAGTTTGAAAAACATCAGGGTTTAAGAGAAAAACCTTAACATGTACTGGTCTATGATTGACAGTAACTGTAATAGTAACATTTGGATCATCTAAAAATTGGTAACTTTTTCTAGTGTGAGTTGCTCTCATACTTTGGTCAGATTCTCTTGTTTGATCATAATATCCATACGACCACAACATGCCAACACCGATCACATTTTGTTTAAGCTCATACGCACTTCTCATATGTGAACCTGCTAAAAAACCAAGTCCCCCTGAATAGATCTTAAGTGCTTGATCTAACCCAAACTCCATGCTAAAATAGGCCGCTTTTGTACTATATAACTCTTGATTTTGTAATACTCTATCCATAAAATATATTCCTTCTTTTGGTAGTTATGTTAGAGATATATCGACACGAACCAAATAAGCATTACTAAATTGTGTCCTATTACTTATGGGCGATCCAAGACGGATCACCTTATTTTAGTTTTCGATTTTAATTACAACTCGACGATTTTGAAGTCTACCTTCATTTGTACTGTTATCAGCAATTGGCATAGATGAGCCAAATCCTTTGGCTGTTAAAATTCCCTCATCAATACTCTGTTCTAACAGATAAGCTCTTACCTTTTCTGCACGCTCACTACTAAGACTTAAATTATAACTCTCTTTGCCATGTGCATCAGTATGTCCTTGAATTACATAGCTAAAATTTGCATGTTTTTTGATAACATCTGCAACCTTATCCAAAAGCTTTTCACTCTTTTTTGTTAAATCGGTACTGTTATACTTAAACTCTACTTTACTCAAAGCCAAAACATTTTTAAGTTCTTCTTTGGCTTCTCTTACAGCTTCTATTTTAGCAAGTTCTTGAGCTTTTGCTTGTGTGGCTTCCATCTTTTGAGATAGTAGTTCTTTCTCTTTTTGAAGCTCTTCTTTGGCTTGTTCAATTTTTGTTTTTGCCTCAGCTTGTTGTGTCGCTAAAAGCGTCGCAGCAGTAGCTACAGCTTTCATCTTTTGTCCCTTATCCTCAATCTCCTTAGCACTAATTTCAAGTTGTGCTTTTTTCTCTTTGAGCTCTTCTTTGGTTGTTTCAAGCTCTGTTTTTATTCTTTCAAATGTTTCTTTCTCTTGTGCAAGCTCGGTTTGTTGTTCTTGGATTTGTAGTTTCATAACTTCCGTGGCATTTTTATCAACTACAAATGCCTTTTTCTGATCTTCAAACTCAGTTTTTAAAAGCTCTAACTCTTCTAGCTCCTTTTCTATTTCAGCTGTGCGATTTTCATCTACACTTTTTGCCTCTGCCACAGCCTGCTGTGTTGCCAATAGTGCTGCTGCAGCCGCTGTGGCTTTCATCTTGTTGCAGTTTTCAGTAGACTCTAAAGTTTCCTTTTCTAGTTGTGCTATTTTGGCTTTTAATTCTTCGTTTGTAGCTACTATCTGTTCTTTAGCTACTTCTAAATCTTTTTTTTGTTTTTCAATTTCTGTTTTTTGGGCTGTGAGCTGTTCAAACTCTTTATTTACTTCAATCAACTGCTTTGTATCTTCATCTTGTATATTTGCTACAGCTTGTTGAGTTGTTAAAAGTGCAGCTGCAGATAGTGCCACTTTCATTTTTTTAGATTTTTCAGTAGCCTCTAACGCTTCTTCCTCTAGTTGTGCTATTTTGGCTTTTAATTCTTCGTTTGTAGCTACTATCTGTTCTTTAGCTACTTCTAAATCTTTTTTTTGTTTTTCAATTTCTGTTTTTTGGGCTGTGAGCTGTTCAAACTCTTTATTTACTTCAATCAACTGCTTTGTATCTTCATCTTGTATATTTGCTACAGCTTGTTGAGTTGTTAAAAGTGCAGCTGCAGATAGTGCCACTTTCATTTTTTTAGATTTTTCAGTAGCCTCTAACGCTTCTTCCTCTAATTGTGTTATTTTAACTTTTAACTTTTCGTTTGTAACTTCTATCTGTTCTTTAGTTATTTCTAAATCTTTTTTCTGTTTTTCAATTTCTGTTTTTTGGGCGGTAAGTTTTTTTAGTTTTGTATCTATTTCAATTAATCGTTGATTATCTTCATTTTTTACTTTTGCTATAGCTTGTTGTGTTGCCAAAAGTGCAGCTGCAGATGTTGCAACTTTCATCTTTTTAAATTTTTTGCTATTCTCTAAGAGATCATTTTTTAATTGGGCTATCTTAGTTTCTAGTTGAGTTATTTGGTTTAATTCCTCTTTGCTTTTTACAACTTTTATCTTCTCTTTAACAATAGAGTTTGACTCATTATTTTTGATGTTGAGTACTTTTTTTTGTGGCTCACTAACTATCTCTATCTCTTTAGGATACTCTCCCGTACATTTTGTAAAAAGCAATACTACACCTATAATAATTGCAAAACCTGCTACTAGCTCTTTCTCTCTCACTTTACACCTCCTATTATATCGATACTTGTATTGTATTAAAAATTGATTGATAAAAGTGAATTATTTTTTATTACTTGTCATCATCTCCAAATAAAGCCTTTAATGCATCAGAATTACCCTGTATATTTGTTGACATATTGCCCTCTTTGTTTTGTGTAGCAGCTCCACCCATCTCAACAAGCTCTATTTCATATCCTGTGAGCATAGAGGCTAAACGGATATTGATACCGCTTTTTCCTATTGCTTTTGATTTTTGATCGCTTGGAATGGTAACAATTGCTTTTTGATTTTCTATTCTAACAGCTGATATGATCGCAGGAGATAGGGCTCTTGAAACATACATCTCTGGGATATCAGAGTACTCGATACAGTCGATATTTTCTCCGTCAAGCTCTTTGCTTACAGCGTTGATACGAATTCCTTTGGTTCCAACTGTTGCACCCACAGCATCAACGCTTGGTGTTACAGATGATAGCGCTATCTTAGCTCGCTCTCCGGGGATTCTAGCACTCGCGTGGATGATGACTAATTCATCACTGATTTCAGGGACTTGTAGTTTTAAAAGCTCTTCTAAAAACTTAGGACTTGTACGAGAGAGTTCAACTTGCATACCAGCTTTTTTATCTATGTAGACTTTTCTGATTACACTTCTAACAACATCTCCTATCTTAAATTTTTCGCCTTTGATACGACTTTTCATAGGCAGTATTGCTTTAACCTCTTTGTACTCTAAATAGGTATTTTCGTTATTATCAACTCTAACGACCGAAGCACTAACAGCTTGTCCAACTCTTTGTTTATATTTTTCAAAGATGTTTTGTTCCATCAATCTTTGTATGTGATACTCTAGCTCTCTGTAAAGAACAGCAGCGGCAGTTCTTCCCATATCATCAAGGGATATAGTATATGTAAGTTCATCACCTATCTCGATATCTGGATCTACCTCTTTTGCTGCTGTGATATTTATATATTTTTCAACTTCATTAATATTTTCTTCAAGTCGTTCATCATTATCTTCAACTACTAATACTTTTTGCATCAAACAGAGCTCTTTAGTTTTTTCATTTATATCAACAACATATTCATTTTCTTGAACAAAAACTCTTTTTGCTGTTTGGATAAGTGCTGTTGATACTGCCTCTTTGGCATCTTTGAGTTTTAAACCCTTTTCATGGGCAATAGACTCTATAATATTTCCTATTTTTTCCAAATTGTGCTCCTATTAGTTTTGATGATAAATAAGTGTTTTGATTATTTACGTTTGCAGGATTGGCATTATACATCAAAAGTACTTATAAGAACTTTTATCGAAATAAAGATAGAATAGATGATTAAATATTGGGTAAAAAGGTTTGCAAATGAAGTTAAAATTAGCAAAGATAACAGAAAGCGATGAAGTACAGTCACTGACTTTGGGTGAAATTGCAGAGATAGTTGAAAAAGAGGGACAAAAGATTTTTTATTTTGACCATGATAATTCACATAAAAATCTTGTGAGTTTAGTTGAGCACTTTGAAGAAAAAGGGCTTAGTGTATATCTTAAAGAGGTTAAGTTTGGATTAGATGAAAATGATTATATGTATGAAGTACACATACTATAAGGTCTGTTTTGTCTAAAAAACTTTTTATTGAGACACTTGGGTGTGCTATGAATGTTCGGGATTCCGAGCATATTTTGGCTGAACTCTCTTCTAAAGAAAACTACTCAATGACTACTGATTTTAAAGAGGCGGATTTAATTGTTATAAACACATGTAGTGTTAGAGAAAAGCCGGTTCAAAAACTATTTTCAGAGATTGGACAGTTTAATAAACATAAAAAAAAGAGTGCAAAAATCGGTGTTTGTGGTTGTACAGCAAGTCATTTAGGTGAAGAGATCATCAAACGGGCTCCTGTGGTTGATTTTGTTTTGGGTGCTCGTAATGTTTCAAAAATTAGTGAAGTGTTAGATAAAAAAGGTGCAGTTGAGGTAGATATCAGCTACGATGAGAGTACTTTTGCTTTTAGTGAGTTTCGCTCTTTAACTCACAAAGCTATGATAAATATATCAATAGGGTGTGACAAACAGTGCTCATTTTGTATAGTACCTCATACTAGAGGTGATGAGATATCTATTCCACCGGAGCTTATAGTCCAAGAGGCGATAAAAGCTTCAAAAAGTGGGGCTAAAGAGATATTTTTATTGGGACAAAATGTTAACAATTATGGTACAAAATTTAGTGACAATAGAAAAAAGGTTGATTTCTCCGATCTTTTAGAGATGATAAGCCAGATAGATGAAGTAGAGAGAATTCGCTTTACTTCTCCTCATCCGCTTCACATGGATGATAAATTTTTAAACACTTTTGCTACAAATCCAAAAATTTGTAAGTCGATGCATATGCCACTTCAAAGTGGATCAACAAAAATCTTAAAACAGATGAAAAGAGGTTATTCAAAAGAGTGGTTTTTAGATAGAGCTATGAAACTTAGAGAGATGGTTCCTGATGTTCGTATTAGTACAGATGTGATTGTCGCTTTTCCCGGTGAGAGTGAAGAGGATTTTGAGGATACGATGGAAGTATTAAATTTGGTGCGATTTGAACAGCTCTTTAGCTTTAAGTACTCTCCAAGACCATTGACAAAAGCAGCTTCTATGGCGCAGGTAGATTCTCAAATTGCTTCAAAAAGATTAGCAAAGCTTCAAGCAAGACATACAGAGATTCTCGATGAAATTTCATTGGAGCAAAAGAACAAACTTTTTGATGTCTATTTTGAAGAACTTCGTAGTGGTGGAGGTGTAGCTGGGCGTAGTGACAATAGTTTTATGATACAGGTACAAGGTAGTGAAGAGTTATTAGGTCGTACACTTAGTGTAAAGATAACAGATCCAAAAAGAATGGTATTGTATGGGGAACTGGTTAACTAAAAAGCAAAAAAGAGACCTTATGCTAAAACTCTTACCGCCAATTGCTTATATTTTCATAAGAGTTTTGTATCTAACATGTAAAAAACGATATCATTTGCCATCTCGTATGCCAAAACCTCCTTTTTTAGTTGCTTTTTGGCATGGAGAGATTTTAATGAACCCTTTTTTGTATAAAAAGATGTTAAAAGATGCTAAGATGTCTCTTTTGATTAGTGACCATTTTGATGGTGAGATGATAGCTAAGAGTGTGAGTTATTTTGGTTTTGATACAATTAGAGGTTCATCATCAAAAGGTGCTATCAAAGCCTTAAAAGAGAGTTTTAAAAAGATAGATTTAGGTTACGCTATAGCCATCACGCCTGATGGTCCAAGAGGTCCTAGACACTCTGTTGCTGATGGGATTGTATCGATTGCGCAAAAAAAAGGACTTGAAATAGTGACATTTAATTACAAAGCGTCATCATTTTGGCAGATGAAAAGTTGGGATCAATTTATCATTCCAAAACCTTTTAGTACGCTTGATTTTTATGCAAGTGAACCTTTTTTGGTCGATGGTTTGAGTAAAGAGATGGCAAAAGAGAAGATTAAAGATAGGTTGATTAATTATGTTTAAAAAACTATTTACTACGATACTTATCACTGTTATAGTTATAGCAATTTTCTTTTTTGGTTTTAGCGACTCATATAAACTCTCTTTGGAGGCTAGAGTAAAGTACTATTTAGGAGATTATAAAGAGGCTAGAGTTTTAGCCAAAGAGGCGTTTGATCTAGATCCTTATAACAAGATGGCTTTTTCTATTGTTGCGCAGAGTAAAATTTCTGCAAAAATGTTAGACTATATCGAAGATTCCAAGCGTTACCTTAAAAAAATAGAGGAGTTGAGTGCCAAAAGTAACTTCACAGAAGCAGATAAAATCAAAATCAAATTCTATTGTGAGATTATGATTGGAAAGTATCAAAAGCTTAGTCCAACTGTTATGACAGACAAAGAGTTGTATGAGGTTGCCACTAAAGAGTATGAAAAGTTTAAAAAAATCTATGACGAGCTATTTTAAAGAAAAAACACAAGAGTATCTCTACTTTTTGCTACATGTTAGAAAATATAGCCCAAATACAATCAAAACATATAGACTCAATTTAACACAAGCGATTGAACATGTGAGTATAGAAATGATAGATGATAAATACCAGATAGATTTGATGCCATATAGAATGATACTCATTGGTAAAAATAAAAAAACCATTTATAAAAAAGTTTCAATCATGCGATCATTTATAAACTATCTAAAAGATCAAGATATACAAGTATCTCTTAAAAATGATGATAATGTAAAAATTGCAAAAACTCTTCCTAAACCTGTGTCAACTAAGTATATTTTAGAGGCGTTAGAATTATGTGATAGTGATGATAGGGTTATGATATTGCTTTTTTATACATTGGGGCTCAGGGTTAGTGAACTTAGTAGTTTAAAAATTAAAGATATTAAAAATGGGTGGGTGAGGATTAAAGGAAAAGGTGATAAAATCAGAGAAATTCCTCTATTGGATAAAATTGGTGGAGAGCTTGAATCATATCTTAGAAAACTGGGTGAAGCTGTTTACATTTTTGAAAATGATGGAGTGCAACTTAGTGAGAATCAACTAAGATATAAGTTATCAAAAGTATTTAAAAAGATTGGTATAAAAGTTTCACCACATCAGCTTCGTCACTCGTTTGCGACTGATCTTTTAGATAAGGGCGCGCGTATCACGGATGTTAGTGAACTTTTGGGACATACCTCTTTGGAGACGACCCAAATTTATACTAAGCTTAGTAGTTCTTTGAAAATGAGTAATTATCAAAAAGCACATCCAATGTGCAAGGAGCAAGATGGGTCTGTTTAATTCAGTCAAAAAACATTTTACTATTCAGTTTATCAGTATCGCTCTTGGCGAGAGTGAGTGCAGTATTTTAGTTAAAAAGATAAAAAATGGTAAAGTCATTTATAATCAAAAAAAATTATTTGAAATTGAAGATAAAGAACATTTGAGTGCAGAAATTGTAAATTATATAAATGTTTTGGAAGATGAACATGAACAGACCTATGTCACACTCTTTTTAAACACACTTGGACAAGGCATAATACCAAGATGTAATGATAATATTTTTGATAAATATGGTATTGATAAAAAAAGCGTTAAAAGTATCTGTATTGATAAAGAGTTTACAGTTTATGCATCACTTATTGATATAAACTGGGTAAATAAGATCTTTGAAAAAGTTGGATTGGATTTTATTTTTTCTCCGTTTTTACTATTAAATAGTCATATTAAAAAAGATGTAGATGATAGCAAAGTGGTAAATCTATATATGCTTAATACAAACAACGGTTTAACAATCATGGTTAAAAGAGATAAAAAGTTTTTGTACGGAACATTTTTTAATGTTGGAAAAAATGAAGATTTACTACATGAAGATTTTGAGAGTACGGATTCAAGTGATGATATAGATATAGAAGAAGAGCTGTTTGATGATTTAAATCTTGATGATGACACGGGTATAGATGAGATGCAAGAGTTAAATGAAGATGTGGATTATGATGAAGAGTTTGGGTATGAGTCTCGTTTATCTGAAAAAGATATACGATTTATAAAATATTTAGATGCTTCGATGAAAGAGTTTTATAGTAGCGATTTATACGATAGTGAATTTATCACAAAAGTTAAGATTTATGATAGCGTTGGAGTAAATGAAAATATTGTTAATTATATAAAAAGTGAACTTTTTTTGGATATAAGTGTAGAAGATATTGATTTTCTTGATACTATGGTTGAAATAGCAAAAGAAGAGGTGATGACAAATGCGTAGTTTCATAAAACCCCGTAAAAAAAAATTATTAGATGATTTATCGACATTATGGATTATTTTTATTGTATTGATATCTTTGGGTTTAATTGTTTTTGGTGTTTATATAAATTATAAATCATCATTTTATATTAAAATGTTAGAAACTAGCACCAAAGAAAACACTAATCTAAGTAAAAAGGTAAACAATTTAAAAAATGATATTCAGATATGCAATATGCAGAAAGAGTTATTGGATGAGGTAAAAAAGAGTAATCTTACCCTAAAAAAAAGTGTTAAAAATCTTTTTGATTTAGTGCCGGATCAAATAACTCTTACAAATGTAATCATGGAAAAAAACTCTTTGGAATTAAAAGGCTATAGTGCCTCAAAAGAGTCTTATACGCTACTATTGGAACCCCCACTTAAATCAATATTTGATGAGAGTCGAGTGAATTTTTCATCTAACTCTAAAGGCTATTACCAATTTGTTTCAAAAAATAACATGATTAATAGTAAAGGCAAATAATATGAGCAAAGGTAGTACGAATACGATACTGAAATTTTTAATTTTCTTGTTTATTTTTATGCTTATTGTTTTTGCTTTTGTTTTTGTCTTTATAATACCTCAAATAAAAGAGTATAAAAGTGTTAAATCAAACTTTAGTACTAATGAAATAGAGCATGTAGATCTTAAAGATAGATATAAAGAGTTTGAAAAACAGTTAAAAACTATTGAAAAAGAGAATAAAAAAATTATTGATACTTTCTCAAAAAAATTTAATAAATCAGAATATGTAAGCTTTGCAAAAAAATATTTTGATGATGTAAAACTAACAAAAATTCAAACTGATATCAATAGTTCTGTATTAGATGTTTATCAATTTAATGCTGACATAAAGGCTCAAAATCCAAAACGGTTTTATAATTTTATAAAAGAGTTGGAAAATTATGAAGGTATTATAAAAATAAATTTCCCAATAACAATTATTGCAAAAGAGAGTCATTTGGAGATAAGTTTTCACATGAGTGTCTACTCAATGAGTATAAAATAAATTTAAAAATTAATTATACTTTATTTATTGGCTTGAAAGATTAAGTAGTTTTTGTTATAATAAGCGCGTATTATAAAAAAATTAAGAGGAGTGAGTGATGAGAATTTTAAAAAGTTCTGTCTTGGCTGCAGCAGTATTGGCTGTAGCTTTTAGTGGTTGTGCAGAGAAGAAAGCGTGTACAACTGCAGTAGCACCCGTAAAGGCTGTGAAAGTTGTTGAATCTGTAAAGGTTGATACAAGAGATGCTGAGATTAGAAATCTTCAAGCTGAATTAGCGGCAGCTAGAGCTAAATCCGCAAAAGTTGTGACAGTAACTAAAGAGGTTACAGGTCCAAATGAGCTTTATCCGCCAAATGCACAAACAGGTAAGTGTTATGCAAGAGTTTTAAACCCTGCAAAGTATGAGATTAAGACTGAAAAAGTTCTTAAGAAAGAGGCTGGTGAGAGAGTAGAAATTATCCCTGCTACATATGGAGCAGAGACTAAAAAGCTTTTAGTAAAAGAGGCAAGTGAGAGACTTGTTACAATCCCTGCTACTTATAAAAAAGTTACTGAGAAAGTTTTAGTAAAAGAGGCAAGTGAAAGATTGGTTAAAATCCCTGCTGTTTATGTGACAGAGAGGGAAAAAATTTTAGTAAAACCTGCTTATACTACTTGGAAAAAAGGCTCAGGTCCTAACCAAAGAGTTGATAATGCAACTGGTGAGATTATGTGTTTGGTAGAAATTCCAGCTGAATATAGAACTATAACTAGAAAAGTTATTAAGACTCCAGCATCTGTAAAATCTGTTCCAGTACCAGCAGTTTATAAGACTGTAACAAGAAAAGTTGTTGCAACGCCTGCAGCTACAAAATCTGTTCCAGTACCAGCAGTTTATAAAACTGTAAAAACGAAAATTGTAAAAACTTCGGCGAGTACAAAAAGAATTCCTATTCCTGCAACTTACCAAACGGTATCAAAAAGAATTAAAATATCTGATGCAGTTTTAAGATGGCAAGAGGTTAAGTGTAAAACTACTAAATAGTTTTTCGTAAGATTTTTTAATACAAGGAGCATAACTCCTTGTATTATGCTATACTTAAGGGATGAAATGTATCATCTGTAAAATGTACTCTATAAAACTTGTTTGTACTAAGTGTCAGAAGACTTTTTTAGCTCCCCAACTCTCAACCCGTATACTCTCAGATGGATTTAAGATTTTCAGTTTTTATTTTTATGCTGATATAGCAGATCTTTTAAAAACGAAACATACACATATTGGAGCGTCTATATATGCCATTTTAGCAAAAAATGCATTTAGATTTTTTGTTAATGAATTTTATACAAAAGAGACAATTTATGCGATACCTATTGATGATCATGTTTGTTATGGTTATTCACATACTGCGATTTTAGCAAAAGCACTAAAATCAAGAAATATTAAACCTGCTTTTAACTCTCTGCGTGCAAAAAATCGTATAACATATTCTGGTAAAACTCTTCAATATAGATTAGAGAATCCAAGAGAGTTTGAGTATACATTTAAAAGCGGTATTGATGCTATTTTAATAGATGATATTGTTACTAGTACAACAACAATAAATGAGGCAAAAAATACTCTAATAAAAGCGGAGGTAAACCCCATATTTGCGCTAACTCTGGCAGATGCTAGAGAGTCCTAAGGAGTGATTAGGTAAAATAAATATTATTAGGCTTCTTGTAAAACTATATTGTGAGG
>CAYUSV010000060.1:0-11854 GCA_964447385.1 uncultured Campylobacterales bacterium
TAGAAGTAATTTTATAAGTATTAGTTGCTTTTTCATATTTTCCTCGAATTAACTAAAATTATACAACCTCAATATGAATATAATGTGAATTATAGTTTAGAGAAGTTTTTTTGAAATAGAATTTTATACTATTAAAATAGGTAATACTTAGTGGGAACGATACTAGTAAAGTCCTTTTCTTCTCTCTTTTAAACCTCTACCCCTTCATAAACCAGTTTCCTTTGTCTGCAAAACTCACTCTATTTTTAAAGATTTTATTAAGTTCACTATCATCTGTTGCACCAAACCACTTCAAAACCGGAATCAAATACTGTTCAACTGATGCTTGAGGTATCATACGGTTATTCCAAAAGTCGTTAGATTCTGATTTTAAAACTGGCATCTTTCCAAAGATATTTCCTCCTCTTACAGATCCTCCCATCACAAAACAGTGACCTCCCCAACCGTGGTCTGTACCTGATCCATTTGTTGTAAGAGATCGCCCAAAATCTGAAATTGTGAGAGTTGTTACTTGATTTTCTATTTCCATATCTACCAAAGCTTTATAAAAACTTCCCAAACTATCACTCAAGTACCCTGCATTTTTTTCATTATCAGTGTTGTGAGTATCCCAACCTCGATGATTTACAAAAAATATCTGTCTCTTTCTTTTTCCTGGAAAATTATCTCTAATAGATAGTATTTCAGAAACCAACTCTAACTGCTTTCCAAGAGGTTTTCCAACCTCGTGAACACCTCCATCAAATTCATAATTCTTAGCTCCAGTAAAAAGATTTTTAAGCTTCACTTGTCTATCTAGTTTTAATACTCTTCTTTTTGCAAAAGTAGATAAAAGTTTATTTTCTGCATCTGCTGTTTGCTCATACATTTTTTTATATACTTTACCCAAATTTCCTCCACCTAAACCTTCGCCAAAACCATACACATCCATTGTATTTGGCGAAATAGATGGTTCATTAAATACTATTGCCTCCGCATCTCCTCCTGTTTGCATGATATTGTTTCTACCTACTGTTACATTGAAATATGGATTTGATGGTTGGCTATAAAAGATATCTCCCACTCTTGCTGCCCAGCCATCTTTTGGGTTGTGCTTTGCATCTGCATTCATCCAAAGCGCTCTTTGTGTATTGTGCGCAAATAGCTGCATAGGCATACGAGCTGATTTATTTTCCACACTCTGCTTTGTAACAGGCTCTATTAAAGTTCCGATATTAGAAATTACTGAGAGTTTATTTTGGTTAAAAAGTTCCTGCATTGAGGTCATATTATCTCTAAAGCCAAAAGTTTCACTATTTAGAGTATCTTCATTTTTATTATTTAGTGGCTTTAAAGTCTCTTTATCTAAAGCAAAATCACCTCTTGCTTTTTTATAATCATCATAGCTACTTGAATTAGGAACTATCATGTTAAAACAGTCCGCTCCACCCTCAAGCAAAACACAAACTATAGCTTTATATACACCATCATTTTCACCAATATCAGCAGCTTCAAGTTTGGTTAAAGAGCCAAGTAATCCAACAACAGGTGTAATGCTAACAACAGCAGCTAAAGAGTGTTTTATAAAACTTCTTCTTTTTAATTTTTCTATATGCATCATCTACTCCTTATCTTTGTACTGCAAAATCAGGTGATGTTATAACAAGAGAGATAACATATCTAACTAAGGTATCACTTGGCAGTTCTTCATTTTCCAAGATGTATTTTGAAATAAGCTCTTTATTGTTAATAGCTAAATTACCACCAACAAGTAATTCATCTAAATGATTTAGAAATTCATCATATTTTTTGGCATTAACCAAAGCTATCAAATCATCTATCTGTAAATCAATTGTCATCCCATAAAGTTTATAAACACGGTCACTTTTATTTATGATTGCCATTAAGTACTCATGTATAGCTCCTGTTCCAAAAAGTTCAAACTCTGGAGCTGTAAGGTTTTGCTTTTTTAGACTAAATGGTCCATCTTCTGGTGTAAAATAGTTAAATACAGTCAAAGCCTCTAAAGGTCCTTTTTGAGGTAAAATATCCGTAGGAGAGAGATTGAAAGTCCTATACTTATAGATACTTTTACCTCCTTGTTTTAAGATATTTTCACTCTTTTTTGCATCAAATGCTCTTAAAAGTCCTGTGGTAAAAAGTAGAGGCTCTTTTGCTTTACCAAATGTAGCTGTATCAATCTTGCCACCCCTCAAAGCTTCTTCATCCAGAAGTATAGCTTTTATAACTGCTTTCATATCTCCTCTAACGCCTTGTCCATTATCATTAAATATCAACGAAACTCTTTGTATATATTGTGAAGATGGATTACTAGTTACCAATCTTTGGATTAAAATCCTTGTGATAAACGGTCCTGTATTTGGATGATTGTGAAGAATATTTATAGCTTTATTTATATCAGTTATTGTATCTCCTTGTGCATCTACAAACTTACCAGCTAAAATCTCTTTTCTACTTCTATCGTGGTATTTTTCATACTTTGGATTTCCAATCATCAAAGAGGTTTCTGATTTGTGTGTTCTTGGTCCATCTCCTATAAGAAAATAGCCATTTTGGTCACTAAGTCCTGTAAATACTTTTGCCATCTCCATAATGTTTTCTTGATTATAAGTTCTTATAGCTTTTCCATTTTCATCAAGTTTTTTTGTGCCGTCTATATTTAACTCATACAGCCCTATACTAAAAAGCTGCATAATTTCTCTAGCATAATTTTCATCAGGGTGAGTTCCGATTAGTGAGTTAGCTTTTTGGTTTCCAATATAGTTTAAATACCTTCCCATTGCAGGATGATATGTAACCTCTCTTAAAAGTGTCTCAAAGTTACCAAAAGCATTTTTTACTAAAACATCATAATATGACATACGAGCATTAGGAAAATTAAGAAGAGAACTATTTTTTGAGATAACCATTATCTCACTTAGTGCAAATGCCACTCTCTGTCTTAATTGGTCTTCCCCATTTATCGCTATATCAAACCAAGCATCTCTTTGAAGCTCACTTAAGGCATCACTATAAATTCTCCAGTTTGTTGGATTGTCTTTTAAATCTCCAACATCACCTACACCTTTTGCATTTTTATATGCCCACTCTATGTGAAAATTTGCAGGTTTTATAAACTGTTCTTCTATCCACTCTTCATAACTTGATAATTTCATCAACTTAGCAATATCTTTTTTAGTAGCTCCAAATGTTGCTCTTGTTAAAAACCTTGAAGCCTCTTGTTTACTTATGGGTTCGATATTTGATTTAATTGTTGGTTTATCTTTAGAATCTGAACACCCAGTAAAAGCACTCATTAGAAATGCTACGATTATCATTAATAGAGAAAATCTTTGATTTAACATACTTTTTTTATCCTTTTAATACTTGTATTTTAAAACATATTAGCTAGTAAAATCTTAAATAAAGAATGGCATCTCTAAAAATCACTCGTCTTTCAACACCACGATTTTTGATATGATGAAAACCTAACTTTATATCAACTAATCAGGAATCGAGGACTTTATTATTGCTTTAAAATAAACTGTATTGTACAAATCTGCACTTGTGTTAGAAGTAAAATAGGTGATACTTAGCAAGAACGATACTAGAGTAAAAATACTCTAGCTTTTAAATAGTTGGTAAGAGGTGTCTTTAGGCTACATAGTGCCATGACCACCTTGACTGTTTTGTGGATACTCTTGCGGAGTTTTTGCCCACTCTTCGCCAGCAACACCACACCCCTCAGCGAGACCCATGTTTTTTAACCCTTTATCAAATGCCCAATAATGGTTGTAACTACCATTTCTTAAAACATTGTAAGCTGCAACAACATCAGTTGCATTTGAATCTTCTGCTATTAAAATGGCTTGATTTAAGTCATTTATATCTGTCACTTCGACCATGCATGCAACCTCAAGTGCTGATTGTGGTGAAGTTATGCCTTTAGCATATAAAGTGTCATAAAGTTCTTGTATCTCTACTATATCATATACACCAGTTGGCATATCTTCAAATGCTACATCTTTGTTTGCCACAGGGTCAACTACGATTGGGATTTCGGAGATGTTAAGATCGTATCTTTGTATGATATCTTGTACAATTTCAACATGTTTTCGTTCTGATTTTGATACATTTACAAGTTGTCTAATTTCTGTACCCGCATCGTTATGATAATTATAAAGTGTTGTATAGATATCATATGCAAGTCTCTCTTCATTGCCCATAAATGCTAAACCCTCTTTTACTTCTTGTGTTAGATTTGACTCTGGATACTCTGACAAATCAAACGAATTGCCTTCTCCATGAGCACCTTGACCAGGACCTCCCTGGGTACCATCTGGTTTCTGCCCTTGATTCCAACTAGCCAAACTTCCTTCAAAATGTGATATTGCTTGTACATCGCTTACATCAATCACTCCATCATCATCTTCATCAAGAACCGCTGATAAATCAGTATCTATATCTAAAATTTCACTCTCTTGCAATAAATCTGACATAGATATATCAGCAGAAATATTTTCAAGTGCAGTTATAATAGATGCAGGTATAGTGATACCATTGCTTGGATTGTTATCTACATCTAAAGCTTGTAAAGTACGAAGCATAAGTGTTACTAACTCTTGATTTTGCACTAACTCTCTTGGACTTACTAAACCTTCTGCTGTTGGATTGGCTTCTCCAAAATCTAATTTTCCCAGAGAAAAATTAACTTTTTCACCTTTTTTATATTGAAATCTTCCTAGATTATCTGTTGTTCCTCTTAACCCTGATTCAGTTTTATATGCTAAACCCTCTACTGGTGCATCTATAAAATATCCTGTTAAAGTGTCTGTATTTGTTGAAGTATCTGAATCACTTGTGCATCCTATTAGAAAAGTTGAAGCTGCTAATGATAGTGATAATACACCTAGTGTTAAAATTTTTTTCATCTCTTATTCCCCTAGTTTTTATTTGTTTGTAAGTTTAAATATTTTAAATAAGTTACCACACCCCACCGCAAAGGTGAGGCACGATAAATTTAGCTAGTTATTTACCGCCGCGATTAGCACCTTGGTTCATACCTCCAGCACCCGAACCGTCTTTAAGTCTTTGCTGGGTTCCTTGACCTTGACCTCCAGCACCATTATTGCCTTTATTCATTTTGCCTTTACCAGAACCATCTCTTGGTCCTTGACCTTTGTTTCCTCTATCTGCTCTATAAGCTTGTCTTTCTTCAGGGGTCATAGCCTGCATTCTGCTTTGCATCTCAGTTCTAAATGCATCTCTATCTTCTGCTGCAACTGTTCCTCTTAAGCTGTTAAGCTCTTCAGTTGTAATTTGCGAATAATCCGCAGCCATTAAACCCATTACTATCATACTTGTTGCTAATATTACTTTTTTCATCATATATCCTTTGTTCATTTATTTGTTAGTCCATATCAGACACAGCCGATTAATTTTTTAAACTTTTGGTATACCAGCTTCTAAATTAGTGAGGTAATCTTCACCAACTAGAATTTCTTTAAGTTCTTTCAAACTTTAAAGATGGTGAAATTATAAAGGATATTTGTTACTTAGATGTTACTTTGAAAAAAGCCTATACCATAACCCAAGTATAGGCTTTTTCTTATTTTGCAGGCTTTACAAACTTTAAGTAGAGTATAGGAAGTATCAGTAGTGTCAACAAAGTTGAACTAACCAATCCATTTACAACCACAATCGCTAATGGTTTTTGTATCTCAGAACCAGGTCCAGTTGCAAAGAGCAGTGGTACAAGACCAAGAGCCGCGATTGCTGCTGTCATAAGAACTGGACGAAATCGTTTGATTGTTCCCTCTATCACAGCATCTTTTATCGCATAACCTTGATTTATCAGATAGTTAAAATAGTTGACTAAAACAACACCATTTAGTACAGCAATTCCAAGTAGAGCTATAAATCCAACAGATGCAGGAACAGAGAGATATTCACCACTTAAGTATAGTCCGATAAATCCACCGATTAATGCTAAAGGAATATTAACAAGAACTAAAACTGCTTGAGTGATAGAGCCAAATGATACAAAAAGTAAAATGAATATTAAAAACAGAGCAAGAGGCATAATTAACATCAGTTTAGATGCAGCTCTTTGTTGGTTTTCAAACTCTCCACCATATGTCAAGTGGTATCCAGCAGGGAGTTTTACCTCTTTTTCAATTTTAGCTTGAATTTCTTCAACAAATCCTACTAAATCTCGACCTTCTACATTACTTTGAACAACAGTTTTTCTGTAGCCATTTTCATGCTCTATCTGTATAGGTCCCTCACTTGCTTTAAAATTGACTAGGTTTTTAAGGGGTACACTTTTTCCATCAGGTAGGATATAGTAAAGATTTTCAATAGACTTAAGAGAGTTTTGAAAAGAGGAGTCTCCTTTTATTACCAAGTCAATTCTTCTCATCTCTTCTTGAACGATTCCTACTTTTATTCCTGAGATGAGAGTTTTTAAATACTCATTTATATCTTTTTCACTCACTCCAAAATATCCCATTTGTTGATGGTTAAAACTTATCTCATAATATTCTACACCTTCGTTGGCCTTTTTATAAACATCACTACTTCCATCTACTGTTTCAAGAATATCTTTAATCTCTACAGCAATTCTCTCAAGTTCACCATGGTCACTTCCAAAAATATCAATAGCCAAATCTCCTCGAACACCCGTAAGCATCTCAGAAACTCTCATCTCTATTGGCTGAGTAAAAACAAACTCTATACCAGTAAAACCTTCCATAGTCTCTCTTATCTTACTTGTTAACCACTCTTTTGAGTTCTCCCTCCACTCTATCTTGGGTTTTAACCGTAAAAAAGTATCTGTATCATTGATGCTCATCGGATCTAATCCAAGCTCATCTGTACCAGTTCTAGCTATGATTGCATCAATTTCTGGAATATCTTCTAGTAGTTTTTGTTGGATTTTATTGTTAAGTTCTATACTCTCTTCTAGACTAATAGAAGGCAAGGATTCAATTTGAATTAACAAATCACCCTCATCCATAGTAGGCATAAAAGTGCTGCCAGTTTTATAAGCAAAAAATAGTGAAACAGCAAATAAAAATGCAACAGATGCAAAAACTATTTTAGTATGTTTAATTGCAAAATAAAGCGAAGGCTTAAAAACTTTTAATAACACTCTTATCGCCCAAGATTCATTGTCTGGTCTGATTTTTAGTATGAATGTGCTTAAAACTGGTATGAGTGTCAATGCCAAGATTAAAGAGCTAAAAAGTGCAAACACAATACTAAGAGCAACTGGTTTAAATAATTTCCCCTCTAATCCCTCCAAAGTAAGAAGTGGCATAAATACGATAATGATGATAAGAACACCCGTGATTACAGATGGAGCCATATCCACAGATGCTTGATAGATAATGCTTAACTTTGTTCGATTTTTGTGTTTTTCATTGCCTAGTTCAGAGGTGATATGTTCCACCATAACAACAGCAGAATCCACCAAAATACCTATGGCAATGGCAAGCCCTCCAAGACTCATAAGATTTGCACTCATTCCAAAATAATCCATCGCAATAAAACTCATCAAAAGTGCAAATGGCAATATCAAAGCAACACTAAGTGCAGATGCAAAACTACCAAGCAATAAAATAAGAACCAACACAATCAAAATCACAGCTTCAAAAAGAGATGTTTTTACTGTATCAGTTGCATGATTTACAAGCTCTGACCTATCATAAAAAATATCGATTGTAGTACCTTTTGGCAAAACTGCTTCAATTTTTTTGAGCTCCTCTTTTGCTTGTTCTATAACCTTAGTTGTATTAATTCCTTTAAGTCCCAGCACAATTCCTTGAACTGCTTCACCTTTACCATCTTTTGTAGTAAATCCTGCACGAGTAATATATCCAAAATGAACATTTGCAACATCTTGGATTTTGATGATTTTGCCATCTATTTGAGAGACAACACGAGATTTTATATCTTCTATGTTTTTTATTCTCCCAACACTTCTTACAAGTATACTCTCAACTCCCCCAGTCACACGACCGGCTCCATCGTTGATATTGTTCTCTTGCAGTGTTTTGAAGAGGTCATCTAAGGTTAGATTAAAAGACCTTAATTTTGTTAAATTGGGCACTACTTCATAAGTTTTTACTTTTCCACCAAGTGCGTTTAATTCCGCAACCCCAGAAATAGAACGAATTTTTGGAGCTATTACCCAATCTAACAAAGAGCGTTTTTCTGTAAGACTTAGTGCATCTGATTCAATTGTAAACATTAAAATATCGCTCAAAGGTGTACTAATAGGTGCCAAACCTCCCTCTAAGTTTTTAGGAAGCTCCCCTATAATGCCAGTTAGTCTTTCATTTACCTGCTGTCTAGCCCAGTAAATATCTGTACCTTCATCAAAATCAATAGTAATATCACATAAGCCATACTTAGTAGTTGACCTCATAACACCACTTCCTGGTATGCCAAGCATCTGCATCTCGATAGGAATTACAACACGAGATTCCATCTCACTTGGTGTCATACCGTTTGATTTTAAGATAATTTTGACCTGTATGGGTGAGATTTCAGGAAATGCATCTATTGGGAGATTGTTGTAAGATTTAACACCAAATCCTAATATCATCAGTGCAATAAGCACTACAAAAAGCCTTTGGGATAAGGCATAAGATATAAGCTTATTCATCTAACATACTTTTGAGTGTTGCTAGTGAACTTATAGCAATTGGTGTTTCAAGTAACTTATTTGGTGCAAGATAATAGACTTTTTCATCTTCCGCTAAAATCTCTACACGAACACTTTTGTAGCCACTAGCAGTTTCTACAAATACTATATATTTTTTTCCACTTTTTATAACAGAGTGTTTATCAACTGTAAAACTTGGTTTTTTTATGGTGATTTGTCCTAAATCTCTAAAACCTGATAAAAGTTTTGAATTATCAGGAAGGATAAATCTTACTTTACGAGTTTGATTATGACGGTTTATAATAGGAGAAAATTGTAGCACTTTGCATAAATAGGTCTGGTTTTTTATCACAATTTCCACCTCTTTTTCTCCTATAAGAGTATCTATATCATCGTTTGGTATATCACTCTCTATCCATTTAGCACCATTTTCTTGGATTAGTAAGAGGGGTGAAGATGCATCTATGCTTTTTCCTACTTGTGCATAAAGCTCTGTTATAACACCTGTTGCATTTGATTTTATACTTAAACTTTGTCTGATTTTTAAATTGTTAACAATCTCTTTGATTAGCTTTGCATCTGCACCGTAAGCTTTTAAAACAGCTTTTGAAGCAGAGAGTTTTGCTCTATCATTTTTTAAAATTGCTCCAGCATTAATACACTCTTTTTGCGGGATTATCTCCTCTTTACAGAGTCTGTTTTTTTGATTTGCAATTGTGCGGGACTGTTTTAGTTTTATTGCATCTAAAATTGCTTCATTTTGTGCTTCAATCCAAGATGAGCCGCTCACTTCTATAAGCAGATCTCCTTTTTTAATATTTTGATACGAAGCTACATAAATTTTTCTTACTTGTGCTTCAAATGTCAGAGTAATTGCCTGATTTAGATTTGGCGGTGTTGTAACTTCCATTAGGTAAGTACCTTGTGGAATGGTGTTTGATTTTGTTGGTATTTGTGTTTTGATTTGCCAGTTTGTAATTTGTTGTTTTGTAAGTGTTATTTCATTTGCATTAAGTACAAAAATTGCTAAGCTTAGTAGTATTATATTTTTCATTTTTTTCCCTTTAATTCAGCTACTGTATAGAGTTCAAACAGTCTCTTATAATATGTTTTTTTATAATCATTTAGTGTCAAGTGAAGTTGCCAAAGTTTCCGTTTTTCTAATAGATACAAAATCACAGAACTCTCCCCAAGTTGATAACTTTTTTCAACAAGTGGAGAGAGTTCATTTTCACTGATTTTAATATTTTGTTCCGCTAGAGATATAAGGTTTTTACTCTTTTTAAGTTTTGCTTTTAGAGTTTTATAATTTCTGTTTTTCTCTAAAAGTAAATTTTGCTTTTTAAGTTTAAGTGCTTTTTGTCTGTGTAAAGCACTAACCTTTTTATACTCATTTGCATCTGATGTGAATGAGAGAGGAACTAAGATGCCAACTCCATATCTCTTCATATCAATCTCTTCGTCAAATCCTAATGACAAATCCACAGATTCAAAGTTTCTCTCATATAGATTTGCACTATTTTTTGCAGCTAATATCTGTTTGTCTAAGGAGTTCTTTGAGAGGGTAAATAGAGTTTTTTCATCATTAAATGTAAACTCCATTGGGTGCAAATCTTGACAAAAAAGTTCAGCTTTAGAGTCATTTAGCCCAATTGTGCTAAAAAGTGAAGACTTAGAGATGTCCTCATCTGCTTTGAAGCCCTGCAGTTTTTGTCTTAAATCTGCTTTTTCAATTTTAAGATGCAAAAGCTCTTTTTTGGAAATCTCTTTATAGTTATATGCCTTTTGTTTTTTCGCATAAAGTTTTTCAAAATCTTTATATAATTTTTCATAAGATTTAGTCTTAGTTTTTTCTATACAACTTTGATGGTAAAGCATTTTGATTTGATTGTTAAATACCAAAAGTTCTTTTTTTAATTCTAGCTCATTTGCACTGTTTTGTAGATTTGAAATCTCTAGATTCTTTTTATTTCCAAAAAGAAATGTTTTTTGCACTCCTATGCTGTATTCAATTTCATCATCTCCATCAGCTGGATTTGCTTGTGCTAACCCTCCTGATAGTATGATAGGAGTTCTAGCATATTCACTTTTTGATTTTGCACTATTTGATAGTTTTTGCTCCCAAAATGATAGATGAAGCGGATGTGTTTTTTGTAAATTCTCTTCAATATCTTGAAGTGAAATTGTTGTTGCCTGTAGTGTACTAAAAAGTACAACCATAGATATAAATATATTTTTCATAGTAACCTCTTTTTTTGTTATTTAAATTGTGTAAATTGAAAAAAAGATTAAACGATAGGGGGTCGAAGATGTATATATTTTAGAAGTGAAGAAAAAGCTTTGTCAATATCATAAGATACCCAAGTTTTGGAATATTGCTCATACCAAAGTGCAGAAGATATTTTATCTGTACTCATAAGTGCTTGATGTATCAACTCGTGAAGAAGTGATGTATCGCAGCACAAGGCAACTTCCTCTATCTTCTGCATATAGAGGTTTGTTTGTGTATCAGTATCAATATATCCAAGAACAAAATCATGCACAACTATAAATAAAAATGCACTTAAAAGAACTTTTAAGATATGTTTTTTTGCTTTCATAACTAAGATTGTACCTTTAAAGATATTATATTTTTCTTAATAATTATTTTCCACTAATCATTTTTGAGATAATACCTTTTTCACTGCTCATCTCAGCCACAATCACACCGCCAATATGAAGAGGAACAAAAAAGACAAAAAACCAAGCCACACTTTCGTGATTGTCTTTGATACTTCCTAAAATTTCTTTGCCCACTCCTGCATCTGCGCCAAAAGTCAATATTAAGCCGCTAATAGACATAAAAACAATAAGAAGATAAAAAACCGTATAAAGCAAACTAACACCTATCTTATGAGCAGATGCTGTATCTTTGTAACTCATACCCTCTTTAAAAAAGATAAATATACGAAATATTACTGCAAAAACTAGCAGATATCCAAAGATAATGTGCCACTCCCACATAGGAGCACGAATGGCTTTTGCAATAGTTTTTGCAATCTCAGCTGTAACTTCAATGTCATACTCAGCCAGTTTTTGAACTATAAGTTCAGAGTTTGTTCGCCAAGAAAGAAAGGTTTTTCTAAGAAAAAATGTTCCAAGCAAACCAAAAATCGCCAAAGCATTAAGCCAATGCCAGAGCCTAAGTAGTCTTGAATGTTTCAT
>CAYUSV010000061.1:0-11786 GCA_964447385.1 uncultured Campylobacterales bacterium
TAGAAGATACATTGGCTGGATTTAAAGGTATTTTAGCAGGAGATTATGATCATTTGCCGGAAAATGCGTTTTATATGGTTGGTGATATGAATGAAGCTTTGGAAAAAGCAGAAAAAATGAAAGCATAATCATAGCTTTTATATATAAGGAAAACAGATGGCAACTATGAAATGTGAAATTATTACGCCAAATGGAACTATTTTTTCAGGTGACATTGCAAGTGTAACTCTTCCAGGAAGTGAAGGTGAGTTTGGTGTATTACCACACCATGCTTCTTTGGTTGCGCTTTTGAGTAGCGGTGTTATTGAAATTGAAACAGAAGATAAATCAAAAGAGTTAGTAGCTGTTAATTGGGGTCATGTTAAAGTAGATGAAGGTAAAGTAACAATTCTTGCCGAAGGTGCAGTATCTATATCAGGAAGTGATTCTCAAATTGCGACGGCACTAGAAGAGGCAAAAGAGTTAGTTGCTAGTATGAGTGATTCAGCTGTTGCAATCGCTACGGCAACTGCAAAATTAGAGAGTGCCGCTAAAGGAAAATTCTAAGGAGTTTTATGGAGATCTTTTTATCATATATCGCCGATGGTGGTATCATAGCGATTTTAGTTTTTATTTGGTTGTCGCTCTATTTTATTGTAACTATTTGGATTTGGGTCTCAAGACTTTTGGCTTTAAGTAGTTGGGAAAAGAGTGAAAAATCTTCGTTAGAGTCTTTGCTTCGAGGTGTCCCAAAGATTAAACGAAGTTCAATTTTGAGTAGGTGTTTGCAGAGTGAAGAGTCAAGGGCATCTTTGGAAATCTGTAAAAGTGTTGCTGAGAAAAAGGCAACTTCGTATCTATCAATGCTCTCTGTTATTGCTTCTACTTCACCTTTTATAGGCTTATTTGGTACTATAGTATCAATCTTAAAAACATTTGCTGAACTTGGAAATGCTAAAACTGCTTCATTAACTGTTATCGCACCAGCTATAAGTGAAGCATTGGTTGTAACAGCAGCTGGAATTTTTGTAGCTATTCCTGCATATACTGCTCATGTATTATTAAAAAGAAAAGCTTATGAACTTTTGAGTGTAATTGGTAGGGAAATAGAGCTTTTACAAGCATCATCTAAATACGGAATGGTTAATAAAAAGTATGAATATTAATTGGGATGAAAATCCAGATTTAAATATTACGCCATTAGTTGATATTATGCTAGTTCTTATGGCAATTTTGATGGTAACAGCGCCTGTTATGGAGTATAAAAACGACATAAGTTTGCCACAAGGATCAACTGCAAAAGCGACACAAAAGATTCCTGACTTGACGATTATTGTTAATAGTGATAGAGTTATTTATATTAAAAATAAGAAGTACGATTTTCAAACCTTTGCAGATGATTTTGTGCTAGGTAGTGATAAGTATCTTAAAGATACCGTTGTTTATATCAAAGCAGATAAAGATTTAAAATATGATGATGTTATGTTTATTCTTAAAGTTATCAAAGATTCTGGTTTTTCAAAAGTATCGCTTGTAACAAATGGCTGAAAAAAATTTATATAAAGTTATTGCACTTATAGTTGCAATATTTACATATCTTTTCTTTGCATTTTCTCTTATTGTAGCTTTTAATGATGATAAAGAGATAAAAGATTATGGATTTGATGTTGAAGAGGCAGTTGTTGTAAATATCGATTCACTTATCAAAGATAAGCCAAAACCTATAGAACAGTCAAAGCCCAAGCCTATTCAAGAGAAGATAAAACCTGTAGTATTGCCACCAATTCCTGAGCCAATTATAGAAGAAAAAGAGAAAAAAGTTGAAAAAGAGAGTAGAGAAAAAGAGGCAAAATCTGCAAAAGATCTTTTTTCGACAGTTAGAACAGATAACTATAAAAAAGTTATGCAAGAGAGAGTGAAACAAGAAGAGGCAAAAGCTAGCCGTTTACAAAAACAAAAAGCTGAAGCCATAAAAAAAGCTGATGAAAAAAAACAGAGAGAGAAGCAGAAAAAAAATGAGGCACAAGAAGCTCAAAAATTGGTAGAACAGATGCAGATTTCAACGCCATCTGAACATAAAAAGAGTGGTGAAAAACATGAATTTTGGAGTTTTGTATCTAGCAAAATCATGGCAAAATGGGAGAGGACAATTTCTACTGAAAATGGATTGTCGGCGACTGTAACAATAATAATTAACAATAAAGGGGAGTTGAGATATAAAGACTTAATGTTATCAGGTAACTCTTTATTCGATACAAAGCTTAAGGTGTTTCTTGATAATTTAGAGTATGAAAAATTCCCTTCATATAAACAAGGCTCTTATATAGAAGCTGAGTTTGAGTTCACAGACAAAGAGAAATAGAAAGGTCGATAGATGAAAAAAATTTTGATTTTGTTTCTGTTTGCAATTAATTTAATTGCATTTGATTCTACCATTCAAATTGTTAAAAATTTGGAAAAACATCCAAAACTTGTTGTTGCAGATGCTGGAAGTGTTGGAGTCAATGAAAAGACAAAAAGAAAATTGTTAAAACTGCTTATCGGAGATCTTAAAGTGAGTGCACGCTTTAATGTTGATGATAGTTATGTAAAGATGGATTATTTAAATAATCAAGGAATGCTTAGTTTAGCAAAAAGTGGGGTTGAACTTTTAATAAAAGTGAAGATAGAGCAACATCAATCTGGAAAACTTATAGCAAGTGCTAAGCTTATAAATGCAAAAAATGGTGATCTTTTATATGAGAAGTTTTATTCGATTTCTAAACCCAAAAGATATCCATTTTTAGCACATAATGTTGCAATTGATATAAATAACTATTTTGGTGCTCCCTCTGTGGAGTGGATGAAAAATTATGTTATATTTGCTAGATATACAAAACCTGGTGAGAGTGAAGTTGTAGTCGCTGATTATACTTTAACTTACAAAAAGATAATTGTTAGTGGAGGTTTAAATATATTTCCAAAGTGGGCTAATTCAAAACAAGATTCATTTTATTATACCTCATACAATGGATTTGAACCGACACTTTATCTTGTAAATATATATACAGGTAAAAAGAAAAAAATTGCATCAAGTTCTGGCATGATTGTCTGTTCTGATGTAAGTCGTGATGGTTCAAAACTACTTATTACAATGGCTCCAAATGATCAGCCTGATATCTATCTTTATAATACGCAAACTAAAAGCAAAAAAAGATTAACAACTTATGGTGGTATTGATGTTGGCGGTAGTTTTGTTGATAACGATAAAAATATTGTTTTTGTATCAGAGAGACTTGGCTATCCAAATATATTTTCTAAAAGTATAAATGGAGGTAAAATTGAGCAGATGATTTACCACGGTAAAAATAATAGCTCATGTTCTTCATTTGGCAAGTATATCGTCTATTCAAGTCGTGAGGGTAAGAACTCATTTGGTAAAAATACTTTTAATCTCTATCTTATCTCAACACAGACAGATTTTATAAGAAAATTAACTACAAGTGGAAAAAATATGTTTCCAAGATTTGCTGATGATGGTGAAACAGTGATATTTATAAAATATATTGGCAATAAGAGTGCATTGGGTGTTTTAAGACTTAATGCTAACAAGAGTTTTTTATTTCCTCTAAATGCAGGAAAAATTCAATCAATAGACTGGTAAAATTTTTTACTTTAATATGTTAAAGTAAAAAATGCTAGAATTTTTAAAACTTTTTAAGGGAAGCTTATGAAGATAAATACAGTTTTAATTTTTGCCTTGGCAATTGTGCTATATAGTGGATGTACTCCAAAGACTCCAGAGATTGGTGTACCTGATGTAGTTGATTCAGGTTACAGTGAGCCATCAAGTATCATAACTAACGATGATCAAATTAGCCAAATGACAACTATGGATGAGAGTGTATCTTTTGCTACTGATGAAGAGAGAATCAATGCGATTTCAAACGAAGTTCAACCGATCTATTTTGCTACTGATAGCTATAATCCTTCTGATAGTGAGATGACAAAAGTTGTCCAGAATGCTAATATATTTAATGGTGATCTTGCGAGTGATCTCTCTATTAAAATTGAGGGTAATTGTGATGAGTGGGGCACAGATGAATATAACTATGCTTTAGGACTCAAAAGAGCCAAAAGTGTCAAAGACTCTTTAAGTCAATCAGGAGTTTCAGAGAGTAGGATGGCTTTGATAAGTTATGGTGAGAGTAAACCGCTTTGTAGCGAACATAATAATGGATGTTGGCAACGAAATAGAAGAGTTGATTTTAAACTATTGCCTTAAGGTATTATGATTTTATGAAAAAAGTTTTATTATTACCTGTTTTAGTTTTTTCTCTAAGTGGTGCTGAAATTTCAGCTTTTGGCGCAGGATCTCTTGATAGTGACAATCCATATGGTTTGAGCGAGAGTGAGAAAATTATTTTTGAAAACAAAAGAGATATAAAATATCAAGCACGAAAAATCTCTGAGTTAAAAGAACAACTCGAGGGTGTTAGAAGTGTTGTGGACTCTATGGGGATGAAACTTGGAAGAACTGGTCAAAAGATTAGTGAGTTAGATGAGAGAGGATCAAAAACAGATGAACAAGATATTATAGATATTAAGCAAGATATTAATGAACTGAAAAAAGTACAGAGTGAAAACTATGAAAAAATCAATGATGTACTTAAAAAACTAAGCTCTATGATAGATAAAATTAGCAGTAATTATGTAACAAAAGATGATTTTAATGCAATTAATGTAAAAAAAAAATCAAATAACAACAGTAGTAAACAGTCAAAACTCACTCCTAATGAAAAGCTAAAAAGTGCTGTAGCTTTATATAGGAAAAAATATTATACCAAAGCATTTCCAATTTTTATTGAATTAGCAGAACGAAGCTATAAGCCTGCAACTTCCAACTTTTATCTTGGTGAAATATCATATTATAAGAAACGATACTCAGATGCAATTGTCTATTTTAAAAAGAGTGTAAGTTATTATGATAAAGCCTCGTATATGCCAACTTTACTGCTTCATACTGGTATCTCTTTTGGAAAACTTGATGATTATGCAAATAGAGATAAGTTTTTACAAGCTTTACTTTTGTCATATCCTGAAAGTTCAGAGGCAAAAATTGCTAGAAAACACCTAGACTAAGATTGTTTAGATAAAATACAGGCTTAAAATTATACGAAGGAGATATAGTGACGATTACAAAAAATAGTGTTGTGTCATTAGAGTACGAATTAACAGAATCAGGAAAGAGCGATATTATCGACTCAAATAAGGGACAAGCTCCTTTGGATTTTATTGTAGGTAAAGGACAGATTATTCCAGGTCTTGAGAGCCAATTGATGGATTTAAAAAAAGGTGATAGCTCAGATATAAAAGTCAATTCAGTAGATGCTTACGGAGAGATAAATCCAGAGGCAGTTGATACATTACCAATAGAACAATTTGCTGGATTAGAGCTTTCAATAGATCTACAGCTCTATGGTCAAGGTGAAAATGGTGAGACAGTTACAGCAACTGTTAAAGAGTTTAACGATGAGACTGTGACGATAGATTTTAACCATCCTTTAGCAGGTAAAGATTTGATGTTTTCTGTAACTGTTTTAGATGTACGAGAAGCTACACTTGAAGAGATAGAAAGCAGTCAAATTGGTGGACATGGTGATGGTTCTTGCGGTTCTGCATGTGAATGTGATTAATACTTTTAAAGCCTTAGGGAGAGATACTCTTTAGGCTTTATTATATATACATAAACTGTGATAATATTATGATTATTACTACCAAAATAAATGGAAATGTATGTTTTTTGAAAAGCCAAGGATCAATTTTGAAGATTTTTTGATTAAATCCCCTAAAACCTAGCCATAGACCTAAAAATGCTTTTATCAAAAGCATAATTTGAAAAGAACTGAGACCATCTTCGCTCACCTCTCCAAAGACTTGGAAAATCATATAAATACCAGTACCAACGGCAACAAATAGAGCATAAGGTACTACTTTGCGCACATGAATCATGATTGCTTCTCTTGCTTTTTGTTGCTCTTTTTCATCCAAAGATTGTTTCATCTTTGATAAAAAAAGATTGTCAACAAATAAGAAGCCACCATATATGAATGCTGACAAAATATGTAGTGTGTGAATGATTATGTACGTGATGATGTACCTTTAATTAAAATCTATTGTCAAAATTTCTCTTTGGTCTATCTTCTTTTGGTTTAGCTTCATTTACCTTTAGTGTTCTTCCGTCAACTTCTTTGCCATTTAATTCATCGATGGCTTTTTGTCCAGCACTATCATCATTCATTGATATAAATCCAAAACCTTTTGCTCTACCTGTCTCTCTATCTGTTATGACTTTTACAGAATCAACATCCCCATAATTGGAAAATAACTCATTTAAGACCTCTTCTGTTGTATTATATGACATATTACCTACATATATTTGCATTTTATCCCTTTGTAATTAAATTTTGATAGAGTATACTATAATCTACTTTAGACGATATGTTATGCCGAAGTTAAATCTAGTTGATAGTTCATCATTGCCGTTATCTTTTAGGTCATCTTCTACACTAGATAAGCTAAGAGTCATATTTAGACTAAGTCTATTTGCGATATAAAATCTAAATGTTGATGATAGAGTGTTAGTGTATATATCTTTGATTTTTTCGTCAGTTGCTTTATCGTATCTAAAAGACCATATGCTTTCCCAGTCAATCATGTCTGATATCTCAAATGTATATGACATGTTGTTTGTAAAAATATGCCCTACATCTTTAGCTAAAATCGTACTATATTTTGCGATATTATAAAATTGTGCTACATAACCAATCGGTTTTCCATATTCAAACATAAGATCTAGTGTTGGGTCTGTGCTTTTTCCATCATAACTTGAGAGAATTTGACCTACGCCACTTCTTATAACAAAGCCATGGTATCTTGGGCTAACTTTTTCATTAAAAAGAATTTCATCCATTCTTATGATTCCAAATGCACCTAAATTATTGCCGATAAGAACGCCTGCTATTTTAAATGTATCTTCTATTGCTTCAAACCAATATTTTTTATATTCTCTTAGTCCATGTTTGCTTTTAAATTCTGACTCTTTGTCAATAATCTCTGCAATTTTAAGTATAGTTTTATCACTTGGTTGGGCTATGAGATCATAATCTACTAGATCTTCAATGATTCTCAATGTTTTTGCTAATGGTGTAGCATAATAGATGCGACCAAAACCTAAACCTGCACCTATTTTTAAAAATGGATCATCTTCATTGACTTTATCACTATCAGTTCCCATAAGTTTTCTAAGTCCGCCTTCACCAGAGCCATAAATGAAAAATTTATCATAGCTGTGTAGATATTTGTCATAATATCCGTTAGTATTTATCTGGTAGCTATCTTCACTCCTATCATCGCTGTTTGGACCTTTAGAGAGGTCGGCTTTTGCGTTGATGTTGAAGTTCCAAGAGGCTGGTTTTGAGTTAAATCTTGTTTCATAATCACCAATAAAAGTACCGTTATAGCTTGTTTGATCTTGATTGCCATTTTTAAGGTCAAAATTCATACCGATGTATGATTGGTCATAAAAACTATCAGCAAGTTTATAGTCTGTCATCTGGATGGCGTTTGCACTATTTGTTATAAAAAACAGAGTTGCACTAAGTAGTGATAGTTTTGTTTTTTTCATAATTTACTCCATATGATTTTTTAAGTATCTTTTAATAGACTGTTTGCAAATTGTATCGCTTCTTTGCTTACTGTGTTGCCACTAATCATTCGTGAGAGTTCTTGTACTCTTTGCTCTTTTTCAAGAAGTTTTACTTTGCTTTGGTTGTTCTCTTTGTATATTAAAAAATGTTGTTGGGCTTTTGAGCTAAGTTGTGGTTGATGACTAATGGCAAAAATTTGATAAGTCTTAGCCAAAAGCTGTAGGACGGTTGCTATGCTCATTGACTCTTTTCCGCTAAGATTTGCATCTATCTCATCTAAGATCAATACACCGCCTTGTTCTTGGATAAACTCACTCGCTGCACAAAGTTGAGCTAATCTGATTCGGTTTAATTCACCAGAACTTACTTTGTTAAGATCGGTATCTTTTAGAGATACGGTGATTTCATCATATCCTAAACTGTGCATTTTTGTTTTATGCAACTTAAATGAGAGATTTTCAAGGTGTAGAAGATTTAGATAGTGTTCTACTCTTTTAGTTAAAATCTTAAGTGCTTTTTGTCGATGAGAGCTTATTGTATCTGCGATCTTATCTACTTTTTGCTGTAGCTGTTTTACCTTTTTTTGAAGTTCGCTTTTTTCAAATTCAATATTTTCATATCTTGTCAACTCCTCTTTTTTCTGCGCTAAATACTCTAAAGATGCTTCGATAGAGCCATGTTTGTTTTTTAGCCAAGAGAGTTTTTCTAACCTATCCAACATTTGCTCAATATCAAGATCGTTTAACTCATTTAATCTTGCGGTTGCATTTTCAAAAGTGACTCTTAGCTCATTAAATGATTCATTAAAAAAATCACTATTGTGCTCTATGAGTAAAAGTGCATCCACGACTTTTGATTCGTACTCAAAAATTTCTGAAGCGTTTAATATGGCATTTTCAATCTTCTCTTTTTTAGATAACTCTTTTTTTTGAGTTAAAAGTTGTTCGTATTCGTCAACCTTTGGGTCTATATCTTGAATTTTTGATATCTCAAAAGATGCAAATTCTTTAAGATCTATGATTTTTTTCTCTTCATCTTCGATTGTTTTTAACTCTTTTGATGAGTTTAGAAAATCGCTATAGAGAGTGTCAAATGATTTGAGTAGATTTTGGTAATTTTTATCGCTTTTGGTTGTGATTGCATCTAAGAGTATCAGTAGTTGTTCATTTTCAAACTCTTTGAATTCTCTAAGTGTTAGATAGTTTATAAACTCTGAGCTGATTAGCTTTAAGTTTTTTTTAGATACTTGTTGGTTGTTTATAAAGTAACGAGCACTTTTATCTTTTGTATATTTAAATATATTTGGCTCATCCTCATCAATACCCCAGTTTTGTAAATTTACTTTTTGGTTAAAACTTGCCTCTATCACCCTAGCATCACAATCTTTAAGCCCAAAAAGAGTTAAAAAAGCTTCCATCAAAATTGATTTTCCAGCGCCACTTGGACCACTAAAGACGATGAGATTTTTATCAAATTCTAAATCTAGCTCTTTGAAGCTTAAATGCTCTTTAATATAAATTCGCTCTATCATTTACTTCCCCAGTGCAATTTTTGTTTGAGTACTTCAAAATAGTTTCGATCGATTTTGTGAACCATTTTGATACCTCTTGTTGCGATACTAACCTTTATAGAGTCAAAATGCTTAAGGTTGTATGTATCTTGACCATCTACTACGATGATGGTTTCATCTTGGCTTGAAAACTCTACTTCAAAATCAGCAGGAAGTACGATTGGTCTTTCTGTTAGAGAGTGAGGGCAAATTGGGGTAAGAATCAGAGCTTGAGTTAGTGGAAAGACTATAGGACCACCTGCTGAAAGGTTGTAGGCAGTTGAGCCTGTGGGTGTAGAGATAATGAGACCATCTCCATAATAGGTATTAAGATGATGTTTTGAAAGATTTCTATTTATAGATGAGGATGTAAAAGCATCGATACTTACCATTCCCTCTATGGTGGGACGAGATAAGACTATGTCATTAATAGCTATTAGTTTTTTGCTCTCTTTTTTTGAGATTAGCTCTACTTTCAAAACTATTCTGTTATCTATACGATATCTGTTTTCAAATATATCGTCTATAAAATTTTCCATTTCATTGAGGTTGATATCAGTTAGAAATCCTAGATTTCCTGCATTTATACCCAAAAGAGGTTTGTCGTATGGATAACTTTTTCGACTTAAACCCAAAAGTGTTCCATCCCCTCCGATTGAGATAAGAATATCACAAATATCAAACATTTTTAACTCATCAATACCTTCAACATCCAAAAGTTTGGCGCTTTGTTTTGAAACAAAAAGTGTTACTCCGTGTTTTGATAGAGCATTTTTTAGTTTTTGATAGTGATGTTTTAAATGCGTTGACTTGGGTCTTATAACAAGTCCAGCATGTTTAATACTTTTTGGCTTTTTGATATCAAGTGTAGTATACATGTTTGTATTTTACAGTTTTTACCTTTTGTATTTACTTGCTTGTAAATTAATTTAGATAGATTCATTAAACATTCATTTTTTTGTGGGATAATAGACCTATTTATTTAAATAGAGGTATTTTATGTTTAAGAGGCAAATTTTTATAACGGTAGTAATAGCAAGTTTTATATTTACCGGGTGCGGTACTAGTGATAAAACAAATGATAGTATCGATAATAACTTTACAATTTTAGAGGGTACGGTTCCCGGTACACTGATTGAGGCATTTTGTCTTGATGGGAGTTATTATAAAGTAAACTCTATACAAGATGGTAGTACTAAACATCCATTTAGTCTTAAAATTCCTAAAAACTTAGATTGTCATCTGGTTATGAGTACAAACGAGGATAATATCTGGGCAAAAGTAATTACACCCATTCGCATAGATACCAAACAGGCAAAAGGATCACTTTTTCGTGGTGTTAGTAATAGAGTTGATTTAGATTATATCCCATTGGCATTGGATAGAGGAGATATCAATGATAGTACAGGTGATGGAGTCTCTGATATACCGCTTGATGTTTTGGTAGTTAGCGGTACATTGGTAGTGGTTTCTCTTGATGTTGATCCTATGGATAGTGATAATGATGGGATTATAAATATTTATGAAGATGACGATGATGATGGCGAATATAACGGTATAGATGACGATGATGATGGTGATGGAATTAAAGATATAGATGATGAAGATTATAAAAATGACTCAGATGGTGATGGCATAGATGATGATGATGACGATGATGATGATAATGATGGGGAAAAAGATGATGATGCCAATAGGATCAAAGAGAGTGGAGATAAAGATAAAAAAGACGATAGTGACGACGATAATGATGACGATGACGATGACTAAATTTTAGGAGAAAATATATAATTATGAATATTTTACTAGTAGAAGATGATGAGCTTTTAGCTGATCAAATTGCCAAACTTTTAAAAAAAGAGCGATATGATTGTGATGTTTGCTACACAATATCTGATGCAACTTTAGCATATGAAGAGAATAATTATCAGTTACTTTTAGTTGATTGGAATCTCCCAGATGGTAGTGGACTTTCGATGTTACATAAGATTCGTCAAGCTGGTGATAAGATAGCAGTTATCATGCTCTCAGGTCGTGAGAGTGTAGAGGAGAGAGTTGAGGCGCTTGATGGTGGAGCAGATGACTATCTTTGTAAACCGTACTCAAATATTGAGTTACTTGCCCGTGTTCGCGCACTGCTTCGTCGTGAAGGCTCACAACGAACAAGCCAATTGCAAATAGATGATGTCAAAATTGATTTAAGTAAGCGAGAAGTATCAGTTAAAGGTGTTGGAATTGAACTCACATATAAAGAGTTTGAGCTTCTTGAAGTTTTAGTACTTCATAAAAATCAAGTACTATCTCGCTATCAGTTAAGTGATCTTTTAACTAAAGATTTTGACTCTATAAAATCAAGCAATATCATAGATGCTCATATAAAAAATATTCGTAAAAAGTTAAATCGTCCAGATATTATCTCTACAATTAGAGGTGTTGGATACAGTATCAAAGAGTAGTCAAGCTACCCTTTGAAGATTAAGCAAATGTGTCTGCAAATAGGTTTCCAAACCACAAGAATATATTTTATAGTGAAAGTATGGCAGATGAATTAGTTAGTTTTTACCATTTTG
>CAYUSV010000062.1:0-11586 GCA_964447385.1 uncultured Campylobacterales bacterium
CTCTTGCTATATCACCTCTTTTTGTCTAAAGTGTAGTAAATTTTAAACTGCTCTATAAATTTTTGTATATAAATCTCATAGTGGCTTCTGCCTAAAATCTTGGTATATTCATACTTTAAATCACTCTGTATAAGATTGTTGATACTGGATTTGTTATCTGTTATAAATGTTTGAACATAACGCAAAGCAACACTATAAAGTTTTTTAGCCATTTTAATCCTCTACAAATGGAGCGGAGGACGGGAATCGAACCCGCGTAAAGGGTGGAAACCCTCATCTGGGGTTGAAGCCCAGTGCACAGCCATTATGCCACCTCAGCTTAAAATAATAAATTAGTATAGCAGATGAAAACTGATATATAACCATCCTAGATTAAACTTCACCATAACAGTAAGCCATAGAGGGAAATGAGTTCTGTGCTGTTACTTAAATTGGATCCATCATTGGACAAAAGTAAAATATTAGAGATTAAACCCCTCTCTTTTTAAAGCTACTCTGATATTTTTCATCTGAGTATGCTTATCTTTGCACCAACTAGGTGAGATCAAACTATCATCATCGATGCCGGCACAAACTCTTTGCACTAAAATATCTTCAGGGAGCATTTTAAAACTTTTTATCAGAGTATCTATATAAAGCTCTTGACTTATGGTTTTTATCTTTCCTGCTTTATACTCATTTGCCATCATTGTATTTTTTGTTATATACATGCAGTGAAATTTTAATGAGTCTATCTTTAGATCAATTGATGCTTTTACGCTATCTAACATCATCTCTTGTGTCTCATTTGGTAAACCATAGATAAGATGTCCACAAACCTTTAGATCTCTATCTTTTGTCTTTTTGATCCACTCAAATATATTAGCAACACTATGACCTCTATTTATTGCATCTAGCGTCTGGTCATAAACACTCTGTATACCATACTCTACCCATATCTCTTTGTCTTTGGAGAGATATGCAAGATAGTCTAAAATCTCTTCGGTTATAGAGTCTGTTCTTGTGCCGATACTAAGTCCGACAACATCTTCAAAACTTAAAGCTTTTTCATATAGTGCTTTTAGAGTTTCTAGTGGCGCATAAGTGTTTGAAAATGATTGAAAATATACGATAAACTTTTTAGCACCAAATTTTTTAGTAAGTTTTTTCTTTGTATATTTAAATTGTCTCTCAAGTTGCAATAGCTGATTTTCTAGCTGTGGATTTTCTGTTGAGTTTGGACTTAGATAAAATTTTTTACTACTTTTTGCAGTTAAATTTGGACTAAAAGACTCATTTTCACAAAAAGTACAACCACCTTTTGCAACAGTGCCATCTATATTTGGGCATGTAAAACCCAAAATAGATATAGGTACTTTATAAACATTACAACCATACTTTTTTCTATAATACCGACCAGCGGTTAAAATCTCTCTCATATACTACTTTATAAAGTAGTTGCCATCAAAGCTTACAAGTGAATAGTTTGTCTCTTTTCCAAGACTCTCTATCAAACCATCAAGTGATAAAAAAGAGAGTGAATCTGCTCCAATTAACTCTCTTATCTCCTCCTCGCTCATGTTTGCACTGATAAGCTCACCATAACTTGGAGTATCAATACCATAACAGCAAGGATGTTTGATGGGAGGTGAAGCGAGTTTAAAATGAACCTCTTTTGCACCTGCATCTTTTAACATTTTAACGATCTGTCTGGATGTTGTCCCCCTAACCAGCGAATCATCAATGATAACAACTCTTTTCCCCTCTATAATTTTTTTAATTGGTGAAAGTTTTAGTTTCACTTTCAAATCTCTCATCTCTTGTATAGGCTCAATAAATGTCCTACCAACATAATGATTTCTTACAATAGCATTTTCAAACTGTATACCACTCTCTTTAGCATAACCTAGCGCTGCTGCTATACCACTATCTGGAACAGGCAACACGATATCTGCATCAACTGGATTTTCAATAGCAAGTCGTCTTCCCATCTCCATCCGTTTTGAATAGACGGTCTTGCCATCAATAATACTATCAGGTCTTGCAAAATAGATATACTCAAATGCACATGGTCTAGGCTCTGGCTCATAAAGCTGAATAGACTCAGGCTCTTGCCCTTTTTCAAAGATCACCATCTCTCCTGGCTTAATCTCTCTGACAAATTCAGCCCCAACCAAATCAAAAGCACATGTCTCACTAGAAACAATATAGCCACCATTTTTAAACTTTCCAAGAGCAAAGGGTCGCACTCCATACTTATCTCGGATCGCAAACATCTTTTTACGACTTTGAATTAAAAGACAATAAGCTCCCTTGATCTGATCAACCGCTTCTATAATTCTATCTTGTAGACTATCTTTTTTACTTCTAGCTATGAGATGTATGATATTTTCTGTATCCATGTAAGATTGAAATATAGCACCTTCATCGATCAATCTCTCTCTTACTTCATCTTTATTGATCAAGTTTCCATTGTGAACTACCGATATTTCACCAAGTTTATACTTTGCTGCAATTGGCTGAGCATCTAAAACTGAATTACTTCCTGCTGTTGAGTATCTGTTATGACCTACTGCCATTGAACCTTTTAAAAACTCAAATGTACCCTCACTAGAGTAAGCATCGGTAACTAATCCTCGTCTTTTTCTAGTGAAGATATGTTCACCATCACTTGAACTGATCCCTGTTGCTTCTTGTCCTCGATGTTGCATCGCAAAAAGCGCATAATAAGCTACTTTTGACGCATTTTTAACATTATAAACACCGACAATTGCACACATATATCTCCTTATATCCCTAAACAGTCCGTTATATTATAAAGACCATTTTTTTGATTTGTTATCCATTTTGAAGCTTTAATCGCACCTTTTGCAAAAGTGTCTCGACTAGTTGCTGTGTGGTTAATTTCAATAAATTCACCGTCATTATAAAATCCAACCGTATGACGACCGACAATATCACCGCCACGAAGTGCCATGACTGCTATTTCATCTTTTGTTCTTTCGCCTATAATTCCATCTCGTCCACTTACTCTAACTCTATCAAGATCAAGACCTCTTGCATCTGCTACATGCTCAGCTAAAGTTAGAGCTGTTCCACTTGGTGCATCTTTTTTGTATCTGTGGTGTTGCTCAACTATCTCAACATCAAAATCAGCTAATGCACCAGAGGCTGTATGAGCAAGTTTGTTTAAAATTGCAACGCCAAGAGACATATTTGTAGCATAGAGAATTGGCATGTACTTTGAAGCTTCTTCTAAAAGGTTGAGTTGATGTTTGCTAAGACCTGTTGTTCCTATAACTAGAGGTTTTGGACAATTTTTGATAGCAATTTCTAGTAACGATTCAGTTCCATTTGGCAAAGTAAAGTCGATGACTACATCAGAATTTTCCAAAAGTGTTTTTGTATCATTAGTCACTAATACATCTTCATTGACACTGTACTTAAACTCCTCGATAGCGTGAAGCGTAGTTGCAGTTGCTTCTTGGTCATCTCTTAAATTTCTAACAAGCAACTCTCCTACTCTTCCTGTTGAGCCATGAATACCTACTTTTATCATCAGTTTTTATCCCTTAATTTTTTTAATGTTCTCTAGCAATTGCTCTAAGTGCCGCTGTTGCTCCATCTGATGCTGCACATACAACCTGTTTTGGTGCTTCTATCCTAATATCTCCAGCTGCAAACAGTCCTTGGACAGATGTGTTCATACCAAGATCAACAACCACTTCGCCATATTCATTTAATTGACACAGACTACTTCCATCTTCTTGCATAAGAACTTCATTGTTAACATTCATGCCAACAAAAGTAAAAATTCCTGGAACTTGTAGATCTCTCTCGTTGCCATCATTATCAATAGTTATTACTCCCGAAACTCCCATAGCATCACCATAAACTTTTTTTACTTTTGAGTTTAAAATAAGTTCAATATTCTCTCTATTTTTTAGATGTTCAACCGTACCCGGAGCTGCTCTAAACTCTTCTCTTCTGTGAATAAGATAGACTTTTGCACAAATTTTTGAGAGATAAAGTGCCTCTTCTAGTGCAGTATCGCCACCACCAAGTACTGCTACCTCTTTATTTTTATAGAAAAAACCGTCACATGTTGCACATGTACTAACACCTTTTCCAAAAAACTCATCTTCACCCTCAAATCCAGCTCGTTTTGGTGTGCTTCCTGTGCAGATAAGAACATTTTTGGCACTTTGTTCTTTACCATCTGCCAAAATAATCTTAAAATGATCCCCATCTTTTTCAACCCTAGTTACTTCAACCATCTGGTGTTTTAAACCAAACCGCATACACTGCTCAGGCCAAGGCTCCATCAACTCCATGCCGGTGAGAACCTCTTTGATGCCTGGATAATTTTCAATTTCACTACTGTTCATAATCTGTCCGCCAGGCATGCCCTTTTCAAACATTATAACATCTTTTAATCCACCGCGTGTTGCATACAACCCAGCTGTAAGTCCAGCAGGTCCACCACCAATAATTGCTAAATCAAGCACAATATTCCCCTCTATTCTATGATTTCTATTCTTGTATTTTGTTTGTATTTTAAATCTTTAATTTTCACAATCTCAAATACACATGGTACATCGTAAATATTAAACTTCTGTATAAACTTAAGTAGCGTATTCATGCCACTTGTGATATGTATAGTACTATCTTCTTCTTTAAATCTCTTTTGGTATAAATCAATTGCTAAAATCTTGTTATCATCTTTAATCTTTTGTGTAATATCTTCACTTTTTTGCATATTTGAGCTATAAACCAAAACAGTATATTTTTCTAAGGTTGGAGTAAAAAATTCACTTTTTTGATAAAAACTAGTTTTAGAAAAATCAAAAAATTTATACTTGGAAAATTCATAGTTATAATAAGCAAAAGCGCTCGCAACCATAGCAGCACCAAAAAAAGAGGCAAAGAGATAGGTAAGAGAGAAAGGACTCCCTCTCTTTTTATTTTTTTTTAACAAGAGCTCTTGCTCTTGTTAAATTTACTCCAATTAATAATCTGAAGTTGTTGTTTCATTTAAAGAAATGAGTCAATTTTATCCGCTAACACTTGTTTGCCAGCAGCACCTACCATCTGATCCACAACTTCACCATCTTTAAAAATTAAAAGCGTAGGGATAGATCTAATTCCGTATTTAATAGCGATGTCTTGTTCTTCATCAGTATTTACTTTTGCAATAGTCGCTTTACCGTCAAAATCTTCAGCCAACTCTTCAATTACAGGAGCAATCATCCTACAAGGACCACACCAAGGTGCCCAAAAATCTACAAGGGTAACACCCTTGGCAATTGCGTCAGCAAAGTTGTCGTTCGTTAATTCAACATATTTTCCCATATTTTTTCCTACCTATACAATTTTATTTTATATTAATAACTAAATTAATAGTCGCATATTATACTATTTTAATCTTATATTAAAGTTAATATTTAAATATTTAAATATTTTTATAATTAGTCAAAATCCTAAAACTATTTCTTTATTTTGTTGTGTTAGAATCTGCTATAATCTTAAACTATTATGACACTTGTGTATGGTTTGAGATACTTTAATTATCAGGAGTTGGGATGGGTTTTTTTGTCAATATCTTACCAATGAATATATTTCCTTTTTTGCTTGTAATTCTTTATGAAAATAAGAATCTTGCACAAAAGTATTTTAATGTAGATATAACTACGATTATTAGTGAATATAGCTTTCTCTATACAGTCGCTGCTATTCTTCTTTTTACACTCTCTTATGAGATGATTAAAGCTGCAATGTTCGCACCAAAGGGATCAGGCACTTGGATTGATTTTCTTATGTCATTTATGTTACTTCTTGGTATTGTTCTTTATATTGCACATATCATCATGCAACAAAACGATAGACCTTCGGCGCTCTTACTGTTAGTTGCAGAAGCACAACTGCTTGATGTCATGGTTGGTTTTTATCTAACTATCACAAACGCCAGACGAGATTTTAACGCAACAGGGGGATAATCTCCCTCTTGTTACTCTACTACGATCTCAATTCTTCTATTTAATGCGCGTCCTATCTCTGTATCATTTGTTGCAATTGGACTAACAGAACCTTTTCCAATCGCTTTGATGATATCGCTATCAACCCCATACTGTATCATTAAATCTTTTACAGCTTCAGCCCTTCTTTTAGATAGGTCTAAATTATTTTCACGAGTACCTGTACTATCTGTATATCCCTCTACTGTCATTTTTGAAAATTTTGTTTTATTTACTGCTTCAACAAATTCTTTAACTATTACTCTCGAATCTTCAGCAATTTCATCAGAGTTTAGCTCGAAGTGAATATTGAGTACTTTCCGCATAATTGGCAACGCTTTAAACTTTGATGCAATATGCTGAATAGTCCTTGGAGCTTTTAGTGGCATATTTACATATAACTTATCAGCTCTTATAGGACATCCTACTTTGTTGACTGCAACATCTGAAGCTGTTTTTGGACAAACATCTAAACTATCTCTTACTCCATCACCATCGGCATCAGCAAAAACTCTACTTTTTTTGTATATTGGAGCTTTAGTAGGTATGGGATGAACTATTTTTGCAGAAGGAGTAGGAAATTCATCATTGATCTCTGCATAGTCATAACTTCTGCTAGAAATAACACCTCGCGTACCTGTATTGTCATAATTATTATAAGAAGAAAATGTTTCACCTATAGGCAATCTTAAACCTATAAAAAATGCCATTTCACTATCTTGACCATCAGCAGATCCGATAAGTTGCATCAATCTTAATTCTGTAACAATATGAAGATCATCTGATGCTTCAGAGATTGGTATTTCAAGTCCCACACCTGCATGCAAATAAAAACTATTGTCAAATTCTGGTCTTGAATTATTTACATATTCGTAACCAAGACCTCCATAAAGATACGGAAAAATATTGCTATATCCATAATCTGGTTTTACATATAATCCCAATGAAGTTTGTAAAAGATAATCAACACCGTACGACTCTTCGATGCTAACATAAGTCAAATCAAGCTTAGGTTTAATCTGATGACCTATCTCACCTATAAAATCAATAGCAAATGTATGCTGATCTAGGGAAAAGTCATTAGAAATTGAGGTCAAACCATACTTAAAAGTCATATAGCCAACCTCATCATAGCCATTTCGTGCATCAGACAACGAAACTAAAATAGATAAAATACCACAAATGGGTAAGAGTTTTTTCATAACATACCTTTTGAAACTAAAGTTTTACTATTTTAACAAAAGGTAGTTTAATATTAATTATTTTATAATAAAGTAAAAGAAAATTTTAATTTTGTTTTAACAATTCTACTACATATTTAAAGCATCTCTTTTATCTTTTTGTAGTCAATGGCTTTTGCATACGATATCAAATCTTCCCTAGAAACCTTGGTGCCTTCAATCGATACTAAAAATCGTTTTGCCACAACAATTTTAATATTTCCTTGTTTTCTTTCACTATTATACTTTACTATCGCTTTTTGACGATTGATACGCTCAAGTTTACCACCGTCTGATGTAGCAAACATAGGGTTTGCAAAAAGCCCCATCATGCCTTGCAAAATAGGAGAATCAGCCATAATTTGAATTTTAATTCGACTTCGATCTTTTTTATACTCTCTTTCGGTAGTAATACCTCCACCAAACATTGCACTTCCTGCCGTTTGAGATGTTGCATCTTTAGCAGTCCATCCACTTAAAGGTTTTGGAAGATAGTTTTGCAATCCCTCACTTTTTTTCTGTTTTATAAGTTCAAGAGCATAGTTAAGATCTTCAACTGCATCTGAATATTCCCCACTTTCATATGACTTTACAGCTTCCGCAATACTCTCAGTCACATCGTCTGCATGTACAGAAAATCCCAACGAAATCAAAAGTATAGGAACAAAACTTACCTTTTTTAAACTACTTATATTAAACATAACAAAACTCCTTAAATAAACTTATATTTGTAATGTAATTATAAGATATTTTAGGTGAATTAGATATTAAGTACCAGAAGATATGGATTGTAATAAATAATACTCAGTTGATGTAAGTTTATGAAGCTATCAAAATAGTTAAATCCATCATGATGATTGTTCCTATATCTTTTTTTGTATCTATTTTGATTTCGATTTTTTCCCTGTCGCAATAGGACTTAACGATACTAAGTCCTATGCCATATCCTTTGGTACTAGGGTTTTCTTGGTACGCTTTGTCAAAAACAATAAAAAGATTTTTTGTATCTATTCCTATGCCACTATCTTCTATTTTAAGTATACCATCACAAAAAAAGAACTTTACAAAACCATTTTTTTTGTTATATTTGATAGCATTTGACAATAGATTGTCCATACATGTATAAAAACCGTTTTTATCTCCAAACAGCATAAGTGATGGCGTAAGATTTTCTATCGTAATATCTCTTTTGATATCTAAAAAATTATCAATACTCTCTTGTATGATGGCGCGTAGATCAAAAAGCTCTTTTTCCACAGAATCAATTTCACTTTTGATTGAGTGTTCGATACTCTCATAAAGTCTGCTAAGATTTTTAGATGCTTCTTGGATTCTTGCTAGTCTTTTTTGTGTTTTATCGTCACTATGGCTTTTTTGGAGCATTTTTAGATTGGCTTCTATGGTTGATATTGGCGTGTTAAGTTCATGTAGGGTTTCATTTACAATATTTTTAAGGTTTTTCTCTTGTGTTTGATAGTGATCTAGTAAAGATGTAGAGAGAAAAGAGTGAAGTCCAAAAGAGATTAATATCACAAGAGGGATTCTCAAAAAATCATCTAGTATGATTGATGATAAAGATTGCTCCATCAAGAGTGCTAAAGTTATAACAACTATCATAATAATGGAGTTATTAAGGTAAAAGCTCCTTTTTTTAGCACTCAAGTCTATATCCTACTCCCTTTTGATTGACGATAGACTCTTTGCCAAGTATCTTTTTAAGTTTATTTATATAAATACGAAGAGATGATGGACTAGAGGTTTCATCCCAAGTCCATAGTCGACTCTCTATTTGACTTAATGAGACGGTAGAGTTTTTATACTCTATCAGTATATCAAGCAGAAGTGTCACCTTTTTTGAAAGAGTATATTTCTCATCTTGTATCTGTATAACTGATTCTTTTGGATAGTATATAGCCTCATTTATAGCAATTGCCTCTTTTAATTTTCCATTTCGTCTTAAAAGTGCAATTATCCGAAGTAACAACTCATCTATATCAATAGGTTTTATTAGATAATCATCTCCACCTTTTAAAAAACCTTTTTGGATACTACTCTTATCTTTAAATGAGGTGATGAAGATGGCAGGTGTATGGGTTGCATTTTGCCGTAGTTTTGAAAGAAATTCAAAACCATTTAGCATAGGAACATTGACATCAAGTAAGAGCAGATCAAAACTCTCTTCATAACAAAGATCCAACGCCTTTTCACCATCATAAACAACACGCACGATGAATCCTTCTTGGGTTAAAAAATCATCCAAGCTATCGCTAAAGAGTTTATCATCTTCTAGTATAAGTATCTTTATGTATTGGTTTATCATGGTAATATTGTAGCCTATTTCGTCACTATTTTAGTTTAGTTAGAGCTAAGAAATAAATAAAAATAGACGATAGTACATTTAAAATAAAATTTATTTAGGTTCAAACATGTGTGGTATTTTAGGTGTTTTAGGTTCTGTGGCAAAAAATTTTGAAAAAAGTTTAAATAGTATACAACATAGAGGACCAGATCATACAAATTTTGTTACTTTTGAAAACAACAGAGTATCTTTAGGTCATGTGCGACTTGCCATAATTGATTTAAGCCAAGAAGCTAATCAGCCCATTTATAAAAATGAGGAAAATTTTGCTTTAGTCTATAATGGTGAAATTTATAATTATAAGGAGCTCTCCAAACAAATATTTGGTAAAAGTTATAACTCAGATACTATTTTTTTATACGATGTTTTAGTTAAGTATCAAGATAATCATACAAAACTTTTTGAGATTATTTCAAGTTTTAGGGGAATGTGGGCGTTTGCTTTTTATGATGTAAAAAAGAGAAAATTGCTTTTGGTTAGAGATATGTTTGGCAAAAAGCCTCTGTATTTTTCATCATACAATGATTCGTTATATTTCTCTTCACAAATTAGTGCTATTTTTGATTTAAGTAAGCAAAACAGATATTTAAATGAGATTGTTTTGAGTGAAGTTTTAAAGTATCGCTTCTCATTGGAGGAGTCACCATTTATAAATATTCATATGTTAAAAAAAGGTTCATATTTAGAGTATGATTTAAACTCAAACTCTTATGAAATAAAAGAGTATTTTAATACATTTGACTTGATAAAAGATAAACTACCCTATACCAAGCTTTGTGATGGTGAGCATGTTGAAAGAGTTGATGAAGTACTAAGAGACTCTGTAAGGTTAAGATTGGTATCTGATGTTAGTGTTGGGAGTATAACTTCCGGAGGATTGGATAGCTCATTGATTTCTGCTATTGCAAATAAATTTCAGCCAACCTCTCTTTATCATGTAAATGTAGTTTATGATTCAGAGACAAAATATGCAAAAATACTTCAAAATAAAATAGATACAAATCTTCATATAGTTAATTTTGATAAAAAAGAGTTTGATAAAAACTTTTTAAATACTCTAAAACATTATGAGTATCCCTTAGCTCATCCTAACAATATCGGCTTATATGACTTAGCAAACTTGGCAAAATCAAACAATCTTAAGGTTTTACTATCAGGAGAAGGAGCTGATGAAACTTTTGGAGGGTATTCTAGTGCAAATAATTTTTATCTATATGCAAAATTTCAAAAATATTTTCCAAAAATATTTGGGAAAATGACAAATTACGCATATAAAATGTCTCAATTTAACAGTTGTAATTTTTTAGAAATAGACCAAAACAGTAGTTTAATTTTACCTATTGAGATAGAGATAAAAAAAGTTTATAAAAAATTTTTACAATACTATCTTGAATATTTTAAACTCCAAGATGCCCACTATCTTAGTTTTTTGGCAGTTCAATTTGAGTTTTATACAAAGCCACTACTTTTAAGAGCTGATAAAATTTTTATGGCTCACTCGGTTGAGTTAAGAAGTCCATTTTTTGACCCTATTGTATGTACAGAGGCTTTTTTAACTCCTGCACATTTGCGAAGACAAAAGAGAATCTTAAAAGAGGTTGCAAAAAGATATATACCAAAAGAGATTATTTATAGGGAGAAAAAAGGGTTTCCTATACCAATTAGTTATTATGAAGATTTAACAACAGCTCACATGTACGGCACAAAAGAGCAAGCTCTTTTTGCCTATACATTTTTTAGTTTAAAAGAGTTAATTTAATCAAAATTATGAAACTAGCGATGTATCCATCTTTTTATAAAACATCCAACTTTGCAACACTCCGCGCACAAATAAAAAGAGTAAAAAACTAAACCAATACAGATGTAGTGAGCCAAAAGGTTGTAAAATATAAAAAACAGCTATAAAAATAACTAGTGATATAAGCACACTATCTCGCATCTCTTTTGAAGCTGTCATGCCGATAAATACCCCATCCCAAACAAATGCAACAACTCCAGCAAATCCCATCATAAC
>CAYUSV010000063.1:0-11288 GCA_964447385.1 uncultured Campylobacterales bacterium
AAGTTGCCTTTTATAGTAAATAGTGACTCAATATAATCTTTTATAAGATCAAATTTTGCATCATTGCTAAGAGCCTTTGCCGCACTGTTTAGACGGATATACTTTTTTTCAACCCATGTATGCACTATCCTATTTTCACCCTTACCGCTTTGAGCGACCTCTGGTGTTACATCACCTAAATCAGAGCTAGCCATATAGAGTAAAAGACCACCATCTGGAGTATTTTTGTCATTATCAATAGGACCTAACTCTCCAAAGTCTGCAGAAAATTGAAAATTATCAGCTTGTGGACCACATACTACAGTAGCAGGACCAGCCATATTTAGGTCTGAACAAGTTTCTACTATTGTTGGAGTATCGTCTACTGTTATTGGTGTAGTGTTTGGAGTTGTTATAGCTGTTCTAGCCATCTTAACACCTTGAGTGTTAAAGCTTACATTTTCATTTATGTTTTTCTTTACCCAATCCTTGACAGCAGTCACAGTATTTGGACTTGTTATATTTGCAATTGCTGCTACATCGTCACTTTTTAGTCCATCAGTTGCCAACTCTTTAACTGCGCTCATAACTACTTCTAAAGTACGACTTGTCTCTTTTTTTTGCTCTTGAGTTCCTGTGTAACCAGTTGTAATGCTCATAATTGCATCAGATATAGCTTCTAACATAGCCTCTTGATCAGCAGTTAAGATATCTTTTAATGCTTGGATATTTAGTAGCTTAGTTGTACTTGCACCTGTACTTAACACACTGTATCCTGATGCGCTCACTGGCTCAGTCAATGCACTTCCTGCATATTTAAATGCATCATTATAAGGTATTTTTAAATACACAAGTGCCTCTTGTATATTTAATAGATACTGTTTTTGTGCTAATGAGAGTTCACTTGGTACATTAAGAGAGTACTCTTTATTCAGATAACTTGAAAGAGTAAGATTTGCTTTAGAGTTATCTATATCTGAAGATAGTGCTAGAGTTATTCTGTTGTCATCATCATTGTTTGCAATTCCATCATTACCCACACCTTCTGCACCAGCTTGTAGTTTTACATATGATGGTTGTGTAGTTAATCCTGTTATAGAGTATGCTCCATTTGAATTTAATGTCGTACTACCTAGCTTATTATCACCTGCATCATAGATTTCAACATCACCTCTAAAAATCTTCCCTACATATGATGCATTACCACTTACACCATATGTAGTTGCACCTGGTTCTTCCGTAATTGTAGCTTTTTTACTATTTCCACAACCACTTAACACAAATGCACCTACCAATATAGCACTTGCTGCTACCTTAGAAATCATCCTTTTTTTCATAAAAAACTCCATACTTGATTTAATATCAAATTGAAAATTTTTAGTTTTCTCAATTCAACTTATCTACCAAATCGGCGTTTTATAAAAAAACTTTTGTTTAAAATTAAAAAAAATGCAAAGATTAAAATTACACATTAAACCTAAAGTGCATCACATCACCATCTTGCACAATATAATCTTTACCTTCAAGCCTCATTTTACCAGCGTCTTTAGCTCCAGATTCACCACTAAACTCTATAAAATCATCATAAGATATCACTTCAGCTCTTATAAATCCTTTTTCAAAATCATTGTGAATCACAGAAGCTGATTTTGGAGCTGCCCAACCTTTTGCAATAGTCCAAGATCTCACCTCAGTAACTCCAGCTGTAAAATATGAGATAAGTCCAAGTTTTTTATAAGCACTTTTGATGATCTGCTCTAACCCAGACTCTTTTATACCAAGCTCCTCTAAAAATTCTGATGCTTCATCATCTTCAAGACCTACTAACTCCTCTTCTATTTTGGCACATAGTTTAATAACCTCAAAGCCACTCTCTTTTGCATGATTTTGTAAAGCTTGTACATATTCATTATCTTCAAGTAGCCCATCTTCATCAGTATTTGCACCATAAATAATCTCTTTATTTGATAAAAATCGAAGTTCACGATCAAGCTCTATAAAGATGTCGTCATCTTTTTTAGCAAATGTTGATATAGGTTTTAACTCATCCAAATGTTTTTTAACCTCTTTTGCAATTTCAAGTTTTATTCTTGCATCTTTTTGTGATTTTGCTTCACGATTTAGTTTATCTATTTTTTTATCTAACTGTTCAATATCTGCAAATATAAGTTCACCCTCTATGATCTCTATATCTCTAAGCGGATCGATTTTTCCTTCAACATGAGTTATGTTTCCATCATCAAAACAGCGTATCATATGTAGTATGACTTCAACTTCTCTGATATTTGACAAAAACTTATTTCCCAATCCCTCTCCTTTGCTAGCACCTTTAACAAGTCCTGCAATATCTACAAAATCGATAGTTGAGTTTTGAACTTTTTTAGGATTTACTATCTTTGCGAGTTCTTGTAGCCTCCCATCAGGTACAGCAACTACCGCTTTATTTGGTTCAATTGTGCAAAAAGGATAGTTTTCCGCTTGGGCATTTTGTGCTTTTGTAAGCGCATTAAAAGTAGTTGATTTTCCAACATTTGGAAGTCCTACTATTCCGACACTAAGAGCCATCTATTCTCCTTTTTTTAGTTTATATAGTTCATCTTTAAGCCAGTATAGACACATTCTAACTCCAGCACCGCTGGCTCCGGTTTGGTTATATCCCCAATTTTTCCCCACATATGCAGGTCCGGCGATATCAAGATGTAACCATTTTTTTCTATTTTTCTCTTCTATAAAGTTATCCAAAAACAGAGCTGCTGTGATTGCCCCTCCATATCTTGAAGAGCTTATGTTTGAGATATCAGCAACTTCACTTTTAATAAGTTTTTTAAGATATCTGTTAAATGGTAATGATCCTGTTAACTCTCCGCTTTTAGAAGCAGCGCTCATTATTTTATGTTTTAATTCACTGCTATGTCCCATGATACCTGTTGTGTATTCGCCAACTGCCACTACACAAGCACCTGTAAGTGTTGCTATATCTACAAGATAATCTGGCTTAAACTCTTGTGCATAACATAGACAATCAGCCAAAACAAGTCTTCCTTCAGCATCAGTGTTTCTAACTTCTATAGTTTTACCATTTTTAGCTATTAAAACATCGTCAGGTTTAAAGGCGTTTCCACCTATCATGTTTTCACATGCCCCGATGATGGCGTGTATTTCAAAAGGCAATTTTAACTCAGCCGCTGCTTTTAATATAGCAAGTACAGCTGCTCCTCCACCTTTATCAGCTTTCATGCTAACCATATGTTCACTTGGTTTTAGACTAAGTCCGCCACTATCATAAGTTAAACCCTTACCAACAAAGATAAATCTCTTTTTTGCATCTTTTGGCTTGTATGTAAGATGTATCAATCTTGGTTTATGCTTACTTGCTCTACTAACTGCTAAAAATGCTCCCATTTTCTGCTCTTTTAAAAACTTTTTATCACCTATAAAACACTCTACATCTTCAAGTTTTTCAGCGATTTCTTTTGCTCTTTTTGCTAATTGAATTGGAGTCATATCATCTGGTACTGAGTTTACGATATCTTTTGCTTCATTTGTTGCATTTGCGATAATTTGCGCCTCATTAACAGAATTTTGGGCATGTTGTAAATTTAATGTTTTTTCACTGTAATCTTCTAATGATATTGTGATACTTTTGATATTTGTAAGCTCTTTTTCACTTTTGTATTTATCAAATTTATAGCTACCTAACACAATCCCCTCAACAATTGCTTTTGTATTGGTTATTGGACAATTTTGTGTGTATGAGCCAATTTTGATATCACTATATTTTGATTTTTTAATACTATTTATTGCACATGATACAGCGACTCTTATCTCATCCCTGTCAAACGAAGGGGCTCCAACATAAATACGATGTTTGTGTGGTAAAAATGCCACCTCTTCACTTTTACCTTTAAATGAGAGAGTTTTTAGATCATCTTTGTCTTTGATCCATTTGTGGTTCAGATCCTCATCTATTACGATGATGATTTCACAATCTGCCTCTATTTCATCCAATTTTATATCTTTTATTAAAAACTTCATTATCTCTCCCTCTTTTGTAAATTTTTTTCAATTGTTTTTGTTACTCTGTATGCTCCAAAAAGAAACAAACCAAAAATTGGCAATGCAAAATACCAGTGTTCTTTAGCATATGAGAGTACTTTTAAAATCTCTTTTCCAAATACATAAGCTAAAACAATTGTAATTGTTGCCCAGACCCAAGCGCTTATAAGGTTTATAAATGCAAATGTTTTAGCATCATATCTGGTAACTCCTATGGACATTGGTATAACGGTTCGAAGCCCATAAAGATATCTCTGGACAAATATAAGTGGCCAACCATACTGCTTTAAGAGCAGGTGAGCAACTGCAAACTTTCGTCGATGTTTTCTCATCTTTTTATTGATATATTTTTTATTGTATCTTCCTATATAAAAATATATCTGATCTCCTACAAATCCGCCAATACCTGCTACAAAGATTGCAAAATAGAGATTCATATGTCCAGTATGGCACATGATACCAGCCATAATAAGCCCAAGTTCACCCTCTAAGATACTCCATAAAAAGAGTATGATATATCCATACTCCTGAAGTAAATTTATGAGTGTCTCTTCCACCTATTTTGCCTAAACTTTATCAATCATCAAAATTTAAAAGCTCTTTGGCTTGTATCATATCTTTATCTCCTCTTCCTGAGAGATTGACGATTATGATCTTATCTTTGATTTGAACTTTGTCCATCTTTTTAAGATAAGCAATAGCATGTGAGCTTTCAAATGCAGGAATTATACCTTCGCTTTTTGAGAGCCATACAAAAGCTTCTAGCGCTTCATCATCTGTGATTGAGTCATATTTGGCTACTCCTAACTCTTTTAGATAAGCATGTTCTGGTCCAATTCCAGGATAATCAAGTCCTGCTGAAATTGAGTGAGCCTCCAAGATCTGTCCATCGTCATCTTGTAAAAGATAACTCATCTGTCCGTGAAGTACACCTGGACTACCTTTGGCTAAACTTGCTCCGTGTTTACTATCTAGTCCTAGCCCACCGGCCTCTATACCAATACATGTAGTTTCACTATCTTCTAAAAAGTGGTTAAAAATCCCCAAAGCATTACTCCCACCACCTATACAAGCTATCACAAAATCAGGTAACTTTTGCTCAATCTTAAGTATTTGTGCTCTTGCTTCATAACTTATGATAGATTGAATATCTCTTATCATCATAGGGTAGGGGTGTGGGCCTGCGACTGTGCCTATGATATAGTATGTATCACGAGCGTTTGTAACCCAATGGCGTATGGCATCGTTCATAGCATCTTTTAGTGTGCGGCTTCCGCTTTTTACTGAGTGTACACGCGCCCCTAAAAGTTTCATTCGAAAGACATTTAACTCTTGCCTATTGACATCTTTTTCACCCATAAATATCTCACACTCTAGACCAAAAAGCGCAGCTACGGTTGCAGTAGCCACACCGTGTTGTCCAGCTCCTGTTTCAGCGATTACTTTTTTCTTGCCAAGTTTTTTAGCCAAGATTGCTTGAGCAACGGTATGGTTTATTTTGTGTGCACCTGTGTGGTTTAAATCTTCCCGTTTTAGATAGATTTTTGCACCCAATTCATCAGATAAATTTTTAGCAAAGTACAAAGGGTTAGGACGACCAACATACTGCTTATAATAATAATCCACTTCACTCCAAAAATCTTTATCAAAGCGAATTTTTTCATAATTTTCATTTAATTCCAAAAGAGTCGGCATCAAAGTTTCAGGCACATAACGTCCACCAAAGATACCAAAATGACCATTCTTGTCAGGATCAAATCGTGAAGGTTTTGGAATATACACTAGTTTGTCTCCAAAACAGAATAGACTTTGGTCTTTTTGATAAGTTCTTTATCACCATTTAAAAAGGTAAGATTTATCAAAAAACAAGCTTCAACACACTCTGCCCCTGCTTGATTTATAAGAGTTACAGAAGCATTTGCTGTACCTCCGGTTGCTATAAGATCATCAACCAAAAGAACTTTAGCGCTTTTCTTTTCAGACCTAAAGGCATCGATATGAACTTCTACTTCATCAAATCCATACTCTAAAGCATATTTTTCACTAATTGTTGTGTATGGAAGTTTTCCATGTTTTCTAATTGGTACAAATCCGATTCCAAGTCTATCTGCCAAAGGTGCACCAAAGATAAATCCTCTGCTATCAATTCCCGCTATAAAATCCAAATCATAACTCTCATATCTCATCTGCAAATGATCCATCAAAAATCCAAAAGCTTTTGGGTCTTTTAAAAGTGTTGTGATATCTTTAAACCTAATACCCGGCTTTGGAAAATCAACCACCTCTCTAATAGTTTCTAACAGATACTCTCTATCTGTAGAGTTTAATACTTTCATAATTACCTACCTAAACATAGTAAATTTTAGTGCTAAAAAAAGAGCTAAAATAAGCCCAAATGCTATATATCCAACAACCTCTACACCCATATCGTACTCTCCATCTGTTTTAAATTAAAGCCTCGATTCGCTCTTCAAGGTCTTTTATCTTTTGTGTTAATTGATCATTCTCTAATTTGCTTTGTGAATTTCTAGCTCTTAAAGTTTTAATATCATTTCGTACTTTGTTTAACTCTTCTGTTAATATATCGATATTTCCAATTGCGCGTTGAAGTTGTACTCGATATTTTCGAATCATCAATTTTGCGTCGTCTATGTTCCCTTTTTTGATAGAGTTTGCACTCTGCTCTCTTTTATAGAGTGCTTTGTTATAGTTTAGCATAATTAAAAGATAGATGATTATAAAAATCAAAATTGTATAAATAAGCCAATCTCCAAACATGATGATAACTAAAGCTCTATTTTTTCCACTCTAAGAGCGTGTCTGCCGCCTTCAAAGCTACTTTTAGCCCACAAGGTACATATAGATTCTATCGTGCCAAGCCCAACAACTCTTTGACCAAAACACAATACATTTGCCTCGTTGTGTTCTCTTGCCATCTGTGCTGTATATGCATCATGACATAATGCAGCACGAATACCTGGATGTTTATTTGCCGTTATACTCATACCAATTCCAGTGCCACAGATAAGAACTCCTTGACTTTTTGGATTCTTTAAAACCTCTTTGCATAGTTTATGTGCATAATCTGGATAATCAACTCGCTTATCACTCTGTGGACCTAGGTCTATCACCTCATACCCAAGAGAGTTTAGTATCTTTTTTACATCCTCTTTTATGCAAAATGCAGCATGATCAGTTGCTATATAAATTTTCATAATTTTACCTCTATTTCGTGGATATATTATCTAAAATATACTAAGGAAATCAACAGTTTTTAGGGTAAATAGGAATTTTAATTGTAAACTCTGCACCACTGTAATCTCTGTTTTCATATTTGTAATAGACATTGCAAACATCTATCTCTCCACACATATGTCTTTTTATAATCTCTTTACTCATATAAAGACCGATTCCAGTTCCCCCAGATTCTTGTTTTGTAGTAAAATAAGGTTTAAAAATCTCTGTCATAAATTCTTGTTTAATACCACCTCCGTTATCTTTAATGCTAATATGAAGTAAATCATCATGCCTTTTTGTAGAGATAAAAATCAGTTTTTGTATCCCTTTTTGCTCCATTAGTGCGTCTTTTGCATTGATAAGAATATTTATGATGGTTTGGGACAGTTCATTTTCAAGGGCTTTTATCTCTACATCTTCTACATCTCTTAAGATTTTGATTTCGCTTTTGTCTATGTTGTGATAGAGAAGTTTCAGACTATTGTCAATCACTTTTGAGATAGAAAAAGTATTAAAATCTTTTTGTGGTTTAAAAAAGTTTTTAAAATCATCAATTGTATCTGAAAGTGAAGCAACATAACCTTCAATATCATTTAACTTTTGTTCAACATGTGTTATACACTTCTCTCTACCATTTTCATCGTTAAGATCAAATTTTTCTAATGCAAATTTTGTTTTTAACCCAAGAGCGACAGTTGATATCGCACTCAAAGGTTGTCTCCATTGATGTGCTATATTTGCTATCATCTCTCCCATCGATGCCATTTTAGCCTGTTGAAAAAGCATTTGGTCTTTTAATCGCAATTTTTCTACCTGTTTTTGAGTTTTTTTGGCTAAACCTTCATTTAAATTTTTAAGCTCTTTGGTAGTTTTGGAAAGACTAAGATGAGTATTAACTCTTTTTAAGAGTACTTCAGCATAAAAAGGTTTAGTAACATAATCAACACTACCATATTCAAAACCCTTGATGATATCTTTTTGTTCATCTTTTACGGTTAAAAATATAACAGGAATATCTTCTGTTTTTGGATTATCTTTTAACTGCTGACACACATTGTACCCGTCCATCGTTGGCATGACAATATCCAATAAAATTAGATCAAAATCACCCTCAGCCACTAATTTTAGCCCCTTTTCTCCATCTTGTGCATAGATGAGATTATACCCCTCTTTGCTCAAAATACCCATAGCAACTTGTAAATTTTTTGGATTATCATCAATGAGTAATATTTTAGCACCACTGTTTTTCATCTTAACTCCTCTTTAGTTGTTGAAGCTGTGAGTGTATAGCAACCTTGGTCTTTAGTTCTATATCAATAAAAGGTTTAACAATATAATCAATGCCTCCAACTTCATAAGCTTTTTGTATATCACAACTAGAATCTTTACCTGATAAAAAAATTATAGGGATGTCCACAGTTTTTTTATCATCTTTTAAAATTTTGCACATTTCAAATCCATCCATTTCCGGCATCATTATATCTAAAAGAATTATATCAATCTCATGTTTGATGATAAGTTTTAGTGCCATGTTTGCACTTTTTGCATAAAACATATGATGCCCTTCGTTTTTTAGCATATTCATAGCCATTTGTATATTCTTTGGCATATCATCTACGATTAATATTTTACTCATTTATCTCGCTCATTTTTTAATTTTTTTATGATATTTACAAAAGAGTTCATTAAAAAATCAGCCCTCTCTATATCAAAACTCTCACAATTTGTTTTAAGTTCATCTGCATAATTAGCCAATAATTCAACCTCATATTTTTCTGCTAAATTTTCTAAAGAGATAGCGAATTCACTCAAAAGAGCAAAATCACCCATATCTTTTATCTCTTGCCACCGAGCTAAATGTTTACCTTCAAGCTCCTTTACCGCAATTGGTAAAAACCTATTTTCATTAAGATTTTGTTGTTGTTTCTCATTTACTTCAATTTTAAGTGACTTGTATACTAAAAAATTTGCCAACTCATTTATAAGCTCTTCATAAGTAACAGGTTTTCGAAGATAACCGTCAAATTTATACTGTTTGATTTTTTCCATATCTCTACCCATTACAGAAGCTGTAACTGCAACTACAGCAATATTTTTTAGTTTTGGGTCATTTTTGATAATTTGTATGGCTTCATAGCCGTCCATCACAGGCATCTTTATATCCATTAAAATTAAATTTATTTTTATATTTCTTAATTTATCAAGTGCATCTTCTCCATGTTTTGCTTCTATAATATTTAATCCAATAGGTTCAAGTGCAGATCGGATAAGCTTTCTGTTATCTTTTATATCATCCACAACAAGAACAGATGCATTTTCAAATTCGATATTTTTAAGTTTTAGTTTTTGTGAATCAATTCTGTTTTCAACACTACTTATAGCGACATCGTACAGATGCACACTAAATGTAGAACCTAGACCAATTTGGCTTTTGACGCTAATTTCGCCATTCATAAGAGAGAGTAGTTTTTTGCAAATTGTAAGACCAAGACCAGTTCCGCCATATTTTTGATTTTGTCCTTTTTGTTGTTCAAATGCATTAAAAATATATTTAAGATTCTCTTTTTTTATGCCAATGCCTGTATCTTCAACAATCATGGCTAAATCAATTTTACTTTTTTGTGTATCATCAAATATTTTTTTAAAACTGAGTTTAATATTGCCTCTATCTGTAAATTTGATTGCATTTCCTATGAGATTGAAGAGAATTTGTCTAATTCTTGCACTATCAAGTAGTAGATATTTTGGGATTGATTTATCTATATCTATCTTAAAGTTAATATTTTTTTGGATTAGTTTGACATTAAAAATTGATTCCATTTCAAAAGCTAGCTGTCTGATGTTGACAGAGTCTAACACAATTTCTACTTTTTCTGCCTCTATTTTAGAGAGATCTAAAATATCATTGATGATATCAAGTAGAGCATATCCTCCCCGCTTTATAGAGCTTACATAATCTTTGTGTATGGGGTCTGTGATCTGTCTTTCCAATAATTCACAAAAACCAATAACAGAGTTCATAGGAGTTCGTATCTCATGAGACATATTTGCTAAAAACTCACTTTTTGCTAAGTTTGCTTTTTCAGCTTGTTCTTTTGCAAATGATAGCTCTTTCTCCATTGCAAGTCGTTTTGTTAAATCAACACAAAGTGCGAGTAGGGCACTTTGTCTATTAAAAGTGATAGGCAAAATTGAGAGCATCATATCGTAGGTATTACCATTTGGATTTTTAAATTTTACAATTTTTTGTTCTATTTTTCCATTTTGGTTTAACTCGTCTAATACCTCTTGACGTTCTTTTGGATTTGTATAAAAGTCTAAAACATTGTAGTTATTTATCTCCTCTTTTAAGATTTTATAATCTTTTAAAGCTTGTGGATTTGCTAAAAGCACTTTTCCTTCATGATTGGTAACTATGATTTGAAGAGGGATAATATCCATAAGTGTTCTTATCTGTAGTTCGCTCTCTTGTCTTTTTTTGACTTCAATTTGAAGTTTTCGATTCCAATAGAGTGCACCTAGCATAAAAAATAGAAAAAATCCAATTAGTTGGTAAACCAATGTATAATCTAACTTTTTTGCAAATTTAACTTTTTGCCATTTTCCTAAAATTTCTCTATTTTCAAGCCCTCTCATTGTTTTTTCGATTATATTGTGAAGTAGAGGTTTCTCTTTATGTATAAAGAGAGTAGGTTGCATATCTACAACTGTTTTACCAGCAATTTTTAAAGAGTCTAAGCCTCTAGTTTTAATTTGATATGAAGCTGCTGGCATTGAGAGTAGAAGTGCATCAATATTTTTAAATAATAGTGCATTAAATGCTTTTTGAATATTTTCTATTTGGATAAATTTGATATCTTTATAACTTGATTTCAGTCTATTTGTATATCCATAACCATTAATAACAGCTATCTTTTTATCTTTGATATCTTCTAAATCATTAACAAATGAGTGTTTGTTATTTGTAATAATTACAATTGGTGTTTTAAAATATGGTGTAATTGGGTTATATTTTT
>CAYUSV010000064.1:0-11194 GCA_964447385.1 uncultured Campylobacterales bacterium
TACCAGATACTTATCAGTTTTATAAAGCAAAAGGGTGTGATAAATGTATGCAGACGGGATATTCAGGACGAGATATGGTCTCTGAGGTACTTGTTGTAGATGATACGATACAGAGCATGATAGCAAGAGGAAGTAATAAAGAGGAGATTGCAGAGTATGCGCTTAAAAATGGTTTTGTAACCATGTTTGAAGATGCGGCAGTTAGAGCGGCTAATGGAAAAACAACAATTGAAGAAGTATATAGGGTGGCAAAAGCATAATGAACTATTTTGAAGTGAGTTTTATTTTTAAAGGCAAAAGAGGATCTGAGCTTATAAAAGCAAAGAGTAGAACAGACGCAATAGCAATAGCAAAGACAAAGTTAAGTGGAGGGACTATCTTAAAGGCGTTGGAGGTATCTGCACCTTTAGAAAATCGTATTTCAGATTTAAAAGAGCAATTTTTTGGCGCAATTTCTAAGAAAAAGGTAAAAACTGAGTTTTTAATTTCAGCTATAAGACAACTTGCGGTTATGACAAATGCTGGTATCTCTATACATGACAGTATAAAAGAGGTTGCTAAATCGACAGTAGATCCGCAGTTAAAAGCTATTTTTTGGGATATTGATGAGAGTTTAAACTCAGGGAAAAGTTTAACAGAAGCATTTATGCTTTATAAATACCAAGTTGGAGATGTAACACTAGCTATGATAGAGTTGGGTGAGAGTACCGGTAATATGTCAGAGTCTTTGACCAAACTTGCTGAGGTTTTAGAGGAGATGATGGAGAATGCTAAAAAACTAAAATCTGCACTTCGTTATCCTACGACTGTTATTATTGCAATTGCAATTGCATTTACAATTTTAATGGTTTTTGTTGTTCCTAAATTTAAAGAGATATTTGAAAAATTAAATGCAGACCTTCCAATGCCTACAAAAATTTTACTCTTTTTAGAGCATGCTATAAATAACTACGGACTTTATATATTGGCAACTCTTATAGGTATTGTTGTGTATCACAAATATATGTATAAATCAAATGAAGGATATAAACGAAAAACAGATAAATATATACTTAAAGTTTATCTTATAGGTAATGTTATCTTTTTTGCTTCAATGAGCAGATTTATGTTGATTTTTACAGAGCTTGTTCGTGCCGGTATTCCTGTTGCTGATGCTTTGGATACTGCACTTATGACTATTGATAATGAAGAGGTAAAAGATAAACTATCTTCAGTAAAATATGCAGTTGAAAGAGGCTCTAACCTTACAGATGCTTTTAAAGAGACTGGTCTTTATGAGGGAATGCTGATACAGATGATCAAAGCTGGTGAACAGGGTGGGGCGTTAGATAAAATGCTTGAAAAAGTAAGTGATTATTATAAAGCTAGATTTAATGATATTATCGATAATCTTTCCTCTTATATAGAACCTATTTTAATTGGATTTATCGCCGGTATGGTTCTAATGATGGCTCTTGGAATATTTTTACCGATGTGGGATATGGCATCGGCGGTTAAAGGATAGAGTTCTGGACTGCTACTTATTGTACGAAGTAAAAGGGTTCAATTTTAATCTCTTTTACTTCGTGTAGTAATTTATCGTTTGTAATCAAAATAAGCTCTTTAGTAAATGCAACAGCACATATAATACTATCATCCACTGTTAAATTATATTTTTGTGCAATTTTTGAAGCATTTTGTTTAATAGTGTTGTTTATATGTACTACATTTATTTGATCAAAGATATTTTCAATAAAAATCTTTTCATTAGTTGTTATTTTTTTATGAGATAAAATCTCATTTTTACTAATTTCAGTTATAAAATAGTAAGCTTCAGGTAGTTCCAACCCACTTTTTAGTGAATAAATAATTACATTCGTATCCAATAAATATTTACTATTTTGCATCTCTGATCTTTCTTTGATACTCTACAGGATTTATATCATTAAAGCATGTAGTTATATTTCTTGTAAAATCTAAGATCTGTAATTTAGAACTTGAGTGTTGGTCTATGATACAGTCATTTTCAAGCATGAGTGTAACTTTAGCATGAGTGTTATATATATGTTCATACTCCAAAGGAATTTTAATAATCCCATCAACTATTTTAGCTTCAAATTTTATAGTGTACAATAATCGTCCTATTTTTAATTTATAATAAATAATATATTCTAAATTATAGTATAAGTTTCTTATATTATCCTCTAAGTCTAAATATTTTTATCTATTTACCGATATTAAAATTATAAGAGACAATGTATAAGGGAATAGTAATTATGGTAGCAATTAAAAAAAGAGTTAATGAAGATTGTACTTTAAAAGTGGATAAAGGTGATGATGATTTCAATGATGATTTCATAGATAGATTTTTTACACAAGATACGGATGATTCCACAATAGAAAGATCTGTAAAAACAGATTTTGATGAGTATGAATATCTACAGGTGACACCATCTTTTAAAAAACCCATCCCAATAGACGAAGAGATAGAGTTAAACAGTAAAAAATATATTTTGAGTAAAACAGATACAAAAGGTGTGATTGAGTATGGAAATGAATACTTCGTAGAAATTTCAGGATACCAAGAGGAGGAGCTAGTAGGACAGCCTCATAGTATTATTCGTCATCCTGATATGCCAAAGGTTATATTTAAGTTTTTGTGGAGTAGGATCAAAAATAGACAAGATATCACAGCAGTTGTAAAAAATTTAGCAAAAGATGGACGATACTATTGGGTTATGACAGAGTTTCAAATTAAAGTTGATGAAATAACAGATGAAATAACAGGATACTTTGCCTATAGAAGAGCTGCACCAAAAAATGTAGTCCAAAAAATTGAACCACTATATAGAAAATTACTTGATATAGAGAAAGTAAGTGGTGTAAATGGTAGTGAAAAATATTTAACAGCGCTGTTAGAGTCAAAAAATATGTCTTATGATGATTTTATAAATGAAATTACCGGAAAAAATTCCGGTATGATGAAGTTATGGTTTATAGCAATGAAAAGATTTTTTTCAAACTAATTTATATATAGTTTAGCCAAACTCCAACGCGACTCTGCTCTTTTTTGATGGTTGTGGCATTGCCATGACCTGGATAGACTTTTTTGTCAAAATCAAATGCCAGAAATTTTGTAATACTCTTTTTCATATCTTGTGGATTTGAGTAGGGAAAATCAACCCGACCAATTGAGTTTTCAAAGATAAAATCTCCACTAAAACAACAATCTTCAATGATAATTATACTATTTCCAGGAGTGTGTCCGGGCATGTGAATATATTTTATCTTAACTTTATTTATCTCAAATTCGCTATCTCCTTCAATCTCAAAATCAGGAGTGCTTTTTGGTGTTCCTTGTGAAAAGGGATCATTTTTTAGCATAAATGCGTCATCTTTTGGGACATAAATAGGGATTTTTAGCTTTTCTTTAATTTCACTGTTACTCCATATATGGTCAAAGTGTCCATGAGTATTTAATATAGCGATTGGGTTTTGGCAATTTTCTATCACCCACTGTGTTGCTCCTAGCCCCGGATCAATAATAATATCTTTACCATCAATAGTTACTATGTAGCAGTTTGTTTGATAATCTCCCATTGGTTTAGAGTTTAATTTCATGCTTTGCCTTTTATTTAAAATATTGCTATTTTATCACAAACAATTCATAATTTTAATCAAATAGTTTAAATTAATAACTACTTAAATAGATTTCGTACATGTAGAAGAGTAAATTAAGTTTAACTTTAATACAATTGTATACAAATTACATGGAGGTATTATCTCTATCATGTCAAAAAGATTTAAACTTATTGAGACATATCTTATAAATTTTTTAAAAGAAGAGACATTTAAGACTGGACTTAATGGTGGAGTTGTAGGGCTTAGTGGTGGCATAGATTCGGCTGTTGTAGCAGTATTGGCCAAAAAAGCCTTTAATGACAGACTTATGTGTGTTATGATGCCCTCGCACTACTCAAGTAGTAGCAGTGTAGATGACGCAAAAGAGTTAGCTCAAAAATTTGACTTAAAGTATGAAGTTATCTCTATTGCAGCTCTTTTAAATGCACATGATGAAAATAAAAACTCTAATAATTTAAGAGTTGGAAATTTTTCAGCTCGCATGCGTATGTCTATACTCTTTGATATATCAGCAAGAGAGAGGGCGTTAGTAGTTGGAACTAGCAACAAGAGTGAATTGATGCTTGGATATGGGACTCTTTTTGGTGATCTCTCAAGTGCTATAAACCCAATAGGTGATCTTTACAAGAGTGAAATTTTTGAGTTTGCAGAATATTTAGGAGTTTGTGAGAGTATTATCGATAAACCACCTTCTGCTGATCTTTGGGAAGGGCAGAGTGACGAAGAGGATTTAGGATATACATATGCTCAGATTGATGTTGCTTTAAAAGAGTATGTTGAAAATAGAGCAAGTCCCCAAGAGATGATTGAAAAAGGATTTGAGGCTGAGCTTGTTGATTTGATTATTAGTAGAATTTATCAAAATCAATTTAAAAGAAAACCGCCGATTATTGCGAAATTGACTTCGCGTACAATTGGTCATGATTTTTTATACCCAAGAGATATTAAACTATAAGGAGAGATGAATGAAAGAGATCCCGTTTTATAAACCGTCAATTGACCAAGAAGAGAGAAGCTTGATCAATGAAGTGTTGTCACTAAAAGGTGCTTCAAAGATTGAAGAATTAGAGGATTTGATGTGTGAGTATATAGGTTGTAAATATGCTGTTTCAACCTCTAGTTGGAGTGCTGCAATGCACCTTAGCATGTTTGCACTTGAGCTAAAAAGGGGTGATAAAATCTTATGTTCTGTAAATGCATTCCCAACAGTTGCAGAGTCAGTGAGGCACTTTGATGCTGAGCCTATTTTTGTAGATATAGATGCTGATGATTTTAATATTTCTCCTACAAAGCTTAAAGAGGCACTTGTAAAACATATGCATAAAAAACTAAAAGCGGTCATTGTTACTCATATAGGAGGACAGAGTGCGGATTTAGATGAAATATATAAAATCGCCAAAGAGAATAATATAATGGTTATAGAAGATGCATCAACTGCACTTGGCGCAACTTATAACGGTAAGATGATAGGTAGTATGGGTTCTGATGTCGTAACATTTGGTTTTAACTCAAAGATGAGAAACTCGATAGGAAATGCCGGAGTTATTGTAACTAACAATGAGGCTATATATGAGAGAGCAAAGCTAATACGCCACCACGCGATTGAGGCAAAAGAGTGGGACAAACACGGTAATCTTGGATATGTTTATGATGTTGTTGATATAGGCATAAAATATGATACAAGTGAGTTAGATGCGGCATATGCGATTGCTCAACTTCAAAAGTCAGATGCTCAAATAAAAAGAAGACAAGAGATTGCAGCGATTTATGATAGAGAGTTATCAAAATTAAAACATGTAAGTATTCCTAAAAAACTACGAGATCATATTTATAAATTATATATTATAAAGATTGATAAAAATAGAGATGATTTTGCAAGAACTCTAAAAGAGAAAGGTATTTACACTGGACTTCATTATGTTCCTTTGCATCTTTTAACTTACTATAAACAGAAATACTCGTTGCGTGTTAATGACTTTCCAGTATCACTTACAAACTATCAGCAGATTTTATCAATTCCTAACTACTCTGGCATGAGTAATGAAGAGGTGATGTATGTTTGTGAAGCTATTAAAGAGATTGAGGCTAGCCGAGTTTGAATCAAGAGTTGTATTTTTGGGTAGAGAGATATCTCTTTAACCCAAATCTATTTCAAAAAATCCTCTCTTTTTTACTACTTCCATTTACTCTTATCTATTGTCTTGTTGTAAATATAAAACGCAAATTTAAAAAAGCTAAAAATCTAGGAATTCCTGTTATTAGTATAGGCAATTTAATCGTTGGAGGGAGTGGAAAAACTCCTTTTACAATTTCCTTAGCCAAAGAGCTTGTAGATGTAGCTATTGTTTTAAGAGGATACAAGCGAAAATCTACAGGTCTCATAATCGTGAGTCAAAATGGTGTTATTTCAAGTGATGTTCAAAAGTGCGGAGATGAAGCTATGCTTTTGGCTCTATCTCTGCCTAAAGCTACTGTAATTGTTAGCGAAAATCGAGAAAAAGGCATATTAAAAGCTAAAGCTTTAGGAGCTTGTGTTGTGTTGTTAGATGATGGTTTTTCTAAAACAGCTATAGAGAAATTTGATATAGTTTTAAAACCAAAAGAGGCATTGCCAAATAGTTTTTGTTTGCCAAGTGGTCCATATAGAGAACCTATATCTAGTTATAAAAAAGCTGATCTTGTCGCTGTAGAAGATGAAGACTTTAGACGAGAGGTAGAGATAAAAAACCCAAGTGATAGGATGGTATTAGTAACAGCAATCTCTAAACCACAAAGACTTGATAGATATTTGCCTAACTATATTGAAAAAATCTATTATCCTGACCATTATCATTATCATGGCAGTGAACTTGATGCAATACTTAGAAAATATAGTGCTGATTCTATTTTAACAACACAAAAAGATGCTGTGAAGATGGAAAAATTTCCAATAGATTTGTCGATTTTGGAGCTAAATTTAGTGATTAAGCCATATATTTATGAGCGTGTAAACAAATATATAAAAGATTTTGGTAGAATCTGCTAAAAAATTTTTAGGTTCAAAAATGCAAGCAAAAATACAAACTGCAAAAACACTTATTGACGCTTTTCCATTTATCAAAATGTTTCGAGACCAAATTGTTGTGATCAAATATGGAGGAGCAGCACAAGTTGATCCATTACTAAAAGAGAAGTTTGCCAAAGATATCGTACTTATGTATCTTGTAGGTATCAAACCGGTAATCGTACACGGTGGCGGGAAAAAGATCAATGAGATGTTAGAAAAGCTTAATATAAAAACTGAGTTTAAAGATGGACAGAGAGTTACAACCAGTGAAAATATGGAAGTAGTTGAGATGGTGCTTAGTGGCTCAATTAATAAGGAGATTACATCACTTTTAAACCATTATGGCGCTAAAGCTATTGGTATAAGTGGTAAAGATGCAAATTTTATAAAAGCAGAAGCTAAAAATATAGAAAAATTTGGATTAACAGGCAATATTACTAGTATAAATGAAAAAGTACTTTTTGACTTGATTGATGAAAACTTCATACCTGTCATCGCTCCAATTGCTGCTGGAAATGATATTGGAGAGCCTGGTTTTAATATAAATGCAGATTTAGTAGCTAGTAAAATTGCAGTCGCTCTTAAAGCTAAAAAAGTGATATTTTTAACCGATACTCCAGGTGTTTTGGATAAAGATAAGAGTTTGATCTCTACACTATTTAGAAGAGAAGTAGATATATTTATAAAAGATAAAACAATCCAAGGTGGTATGATTCCAAAAGTGGATGCGTGTTTGGAGTCTGTAAATGGTGGTGTTGAAAAAGCACACATCATTGATGGTAGGGTAGAACACTCAATGTTGTTAGAGCTTTTTACCAATGAGGGCGTAGGGACGGTAATAAAAATAAAGGATCAAAGTTGAAATTTATAGAGACAAGAGGTAATGAAGAGGGTTTTTTTAAAGAAGTCGATTTTTCATATGCACTATTAAACCCAAGTGCAAGTTTTGGTGGGTTGTATGTACCAAAAACATTACCTTTGTTAGATAGTGATTTTTTAACTAAAAACAGTGATATATCTTATAAAGAGCTCTGCTTTAAGATTTTAAAAATGTTTGAGATAGATATAGAAGATAGTGTTTTAAAAGAGGCATTATCTCTTTATGATAGATTTGATGAGCCATCAAACCCTGTTCCACTTGTAAAAATTGCAGATGATCTCTTTGTAAGTGAACTCTACCATGGACCCACTCGTGCTTTTAAAGATATGGCACTTCAACCCTTTGGTCATATACTCTCTCATCTTGCACTTAAAAGTGGACAGAAGTATCTTATTTTAGCAGCAACAAGTGGCGATACTGGTCCTGCAACGCTTGATACATTTTCAGATAAAGAAAATATTCAAGTTGTCTGTATCTATCCAGATGGTGGAACAAGCGATGTTCAAAGATTGCAGATGGTGACACAAGAGGGTAAAAATCTTAAAGTAATAGGTATACATGGGAACTTTGATGATGCACAAAGTGCTCTAAAATCTCTTTTAAGTTCAAAGAGCTTTAAAGAGGAATTGAAAAAGAAACATATATCACTCTCAGCTGCAAACTCAGTCAATTTTGGGCGGATTATTCTTCAAATTATCTACCATGTTAAAAGTTATCTCGAACTTATTAGACAAGGTGAGATAAAAAGCGGTGAGAGGATTTATATCACTGTTCCTAGTGGAAATTTTGGAAATGCGCTTGGTGCTTATTATGCAAAAAAGATGGGTTTGCCGATAGAGAAGATTCTTATAGCCTCTAATGCGAACAATGTATTGACTGATCTTATTTTAAAAGGCAAATATGATATAAGGGATAAAAAATTAATACTTACAAACTCACCTGCTATGGATATATTAAAATCTTCAAATGTTGAGAGAGTTTTGTTTGATAAATTTGGAGGGGAGCGTACACACGCTCTTATGAAAAGTCTTAATGAACAAAACTATTATGAGTTAACAAAAGAGGAATTAAAAGAGCTTAGAGAAGATTTTGATGCAGTATTTAGTGATGATGCATTTGGTCAAGAGATGATAAGAGAGTATGCGCAAAAAGGTTATGTTTTAGATCCACATACTGCCACATGCTTTAAAGCAGACAAGGAGCTTAGAAAAGAGAGTATTAAAAATGTTATCTGCTCAACTGCACAGTGGACAAAATTTGCTCCAACAATGCTAAATGCCCTAAATCAAGACTCTAAAAAATATAGTGACCTTGAAGCCTTAAAATCTGCATCAAATGAGTTAAATATAGAGATTACTCCCTCTGTTATAGCACTTTTTGATAAAAAAATATTACATGATAAGATTGTTTCAAAAGAGCAGATAGAAGAAGAGATACACGGGTTTTTAAACTCTTAGATGCCACTTTCAAAACTTAATGAAGAGCAGTATAAAGCTGCTACGGCATCGTATGGCAACAATCTTATCATCGCTTCAGCTGGAACTGGCAAAACTTCGACAATAGTCGCTCGTATAGGTTATCTGCTAAACAAGGGTATAAATCCACAAGATCTGCTTCTTTTGACCTTTACAAATAAAGCTTCACAAGAGATGATTGAAAGAATTGGGCGTAATTTTAATGAGAAGGTAGCTAAAAAGATTCAGTCGGGAACTTTCCACGCTATAAGTTATCGTCTTTTAAAAGAGAGTGGGCGTAAAATTGTTTTAAAGCAGCCAAAAGAGCTTAAGATGGTACTTAGAAGTATTGTTGAAAAAAGAAATTTTAGTTATATTGATGCTCCTACTACACCTTATTCTGCTGGATATCTGTATGATCTTCATTCACTGTACCAAAATATGGTTTCAGAGCTTAGTTTTGGTAAGTGGATAACAGAGCAAAATGTTGATCATGAAGCTTTTGAAGATGTTTATGAAGATGTTTATGAAGAGTTTAAGGAGCTTAAAAAGCGGTTTGGATATGTGGACTTTAATGACCTTCTCATAGATTTTCGCCAGTTTCTAAGCCAGAGTGATGTGAAGTTTCAAGAGATATTGGTTGATGAGTATCAAGATACAAACCAGCTTCAAGGCTCACTCATTAACGGTTTTAAAAGAGAGTCACTTTTTTGCGTGGGGGATTATGATCAGAGTATTTATGGATTTAATGGTGCGGATATTAGTATCATCGGTTCATTTGCTGATAGATTTGAAAATGCACAAGTCTTTTCGCTAAATAAAAATTATCGTTCAAGTGAACCTATACTCTCTTTAGCAAACAAAGTTATCATGCAAAATCCAAGAATTTATCCTAAAAAGTTGGAAGTGACAAGAGTTGGTGATTTTATGCCACCAAAACTTATGATATTTGAAGAGCTTTTTGATCAATATAGTGCAATTGCACAGAAGATGAAAGATAGTAAAACTCCGCACGAAGAGATTGCAGTAATATTTAGAAACAATTCTAGTGCTGATGGTATCGAAGCGCATTTAAGAGAGCTTGGTGTGGGATGTAAACGAAAAGGTGGAACTAGTTTTTTTGATACAAAAGAGGTCAAAGCAATGCTTGATATGTTTACAATCTTGATAAATCCTAGGGATTTGATGAGTTTTATTCATATCTTTGAGTATGCCAAAGGGGTAGGTGGCGTATTTGCAAAAGATCTTTTTGATGCATTTTATAAGGTAGGAAATGGAAATATTTTAGAAGGTGTTTTAAATCCAAAAGAGAAAAAAAATCCATTTAAAAGAGGCATTGTAAACCATCAGCTTGGACTTTTTGATGAAATTATAGAGGAAGAAAATGCTGCTAGGTTTAAAAAATTGGGATTTGATGAGAAGTTTTTAAAAAATCCTATCTTAAAACACTCCAAAATCAATAAAGATTTAGCAACTTATCTACACGCTTTTTATATCTATGTAAGTTCAACAATTAGCCTAGAGTCACCATCTATGATTGTAAATAATATCATAAATTCAAAACTATTTGAGCTTATCTCACAAAGACTTGCCACAAATAGAGCAACTAGAAAAGATGCAACTCTTGATGAATCACTTAAAAAAGAGGCACTTGTAAATATCCGAAGAAAAGCGCTTCTTCTGAAAGATCTTACCCGTCCATATAGTGATAAATACCGATTTATAAATGCACTCACTTTGGGTGGTGGAGAGTTAAGTGAGGGTGAAGGAATAAATCTTTTAAGTATTCACGCTAGTAAAGGTTTAGAGTTTAAAGAAGTTTATATCGTAGATCTTATGGATGGAAGATTTCCTAATCGTAAACTTATGAGTAAAAATGGTGGAGATATAGAGGAGGAGCGAAGACTATTTTATGTAGCACTCACAAGAGCAAAAGATATACTCTATCTATCGTTTGCAAAATATGATAGAGTTAAAAAAATAGACTATATAAGATCACCGTTTTTAGTTGAAGCTGGTATGGTGAAAGAATGAACAGTCTTAACCATTTTTAGATTTGACACTCATTTTTTGATATATTCCAAAGTCTATCATTAAAACAGTAGCAGTGGTTTATAACAAGAGTGTCATATTTCTAACTTTAGCTTTAAATATATATAATAATTGTAATTTTGGTGATAGTCTCTTTTGCAT
>CAYUSV010000065.1:0-11048 GCA_964447385.1 uncultured Campylobacterales bacterium
TACTAGAACGATTGCAAAACCAATTTAGCCAATCTCAAAGCTTTCGTTCTGTGTGAAAACTGCTGTTTTACCTTCGATTCAAGCTCACCTAATGTCTTATCAAAACCATCTGGTATAAACATAGGATCGTATCCAAATCCACCCTTACCTCTTGTTTCATCTATCACATTACCGTGCATAAAACCGTGAGTGGTAAACACCCCTTTATCCGTCACAATCGCCATAGCAGCTGTGTAAAAGGCTGCTGTTTTTTTAATATTTTTTTCTTTTAAGGAGTTAATTAATTTATCTAAATTTTCTTCATCACTTGCTCCAATTCGGGCATATCTAGCACTATAAATCCCTGGTATATTTCCAAGAGCTGGAACTGTGATACCACTATCATCTGCCAAAACTACAAAATCTTCCATGCTATCTTTTAACCTGTCATAAATGGTTTTGACTTTTATAACGGCATTTTCTTGGTAAGTCTCTCCATTTTCAACTATCTCAAACGGCTCTATAATATCAGAGTAAGCGACTACTTCACTATCTTTAAAATACTCTTTTATCTCTTTAATTTTTCCACTATTTCCACTCGCTAATACTATCTTCATACCTTACCTTAATCTATTTAGGACTATAATTGTCCACTTTGTTGATATTATAACAGATAAGGGGTTTATAGATGATAAAAACAGTAATGCCACTTAGCATGATAGTAGCTCTTCGATTTTTTGGGCTTTTTATCGTGTTGCCGGTTCTCTCAGCTTATGCACTCACACTTGATGGAGCAAATGCATTTTTAGTAGGAATAGTTGTCGGAGGTTATGCACTTACTCAAACTATCTTTCAAGTTCCTTTTGGACTTTTAAGTGATAAGATAGGACGAAAAAAGACACTTCTTTTTGGTCTTTTGATATTTATCATAGGTTCTATCATAGCAGCTATGAGTGACGATATCTATTGGCTAATGTTTGGACGGTTTTTACAAGGTGCTGGAGCTATTGGGTCTGTTGTAGTTGCAATGATTAGCGACTTGGTAAAAGAGGAATCAAGAGCTCATGCGATGGCTGTTATGGGTGGTACTATCTCTTTAAGTTTTGCTGCGGCTATGATCATAGGTCCTGTTGTTGGTGGATTTTATGGGGTTGATAAGCTGTTTTGGATTACTGCAATTTTAGCAGCTACTGCAATTTTGGTACTATTTACCAAAGTTCCACACCCTCCAACAATTGTCCACACTTACTCTGAAGAAGAGAGTAAAATGAAACATGTATTTAAAGATAAGAGTCTAAGAAGTATGTATATTACATTTTTATTTCATAGCTCTATCATGACAATGGCATTTTTTATCATACCAATAGTCATGACTCAAAGTGTAGAGGAAGGTGGTTTTGGCTGGGATAAGATGGAGTTATGGAAAGTTTATCTTCCTGCTATGATTCTTGGACTTTTAGCGATGGGTCCTGCTGCTATATTTGGAGAGAAAAGAGATAAAGGTAAAGAGGTCTTTATGGTCTCTATCATCAGTATCGGTGTTGGTTTTTTACTTATGGGGTTTGCTACAAATGCGACACTGTTTATCATAGGTGTGTGTCTCTTTTTTATAGGTTTTAACATGTTTGAGCCACTTTTACAATCTTTTGTCTCAAAACTGGCAAAAGTACATCAAAAAGGAGCAGCTATCGGTGTTGCTAACTCTTTTGCTTATTTTGGGGCGTTTTTGGGTGGTGTTTTGGGTGGTTGGCTTATGCATAGCTTCTCAAGAAGTACTTTAGCAGGATTTGTTTTAGTTCTTTGTGCTTTATGGTTTTGGTGGGTTATGAAACTTAGAAATCCAGGACACAGAGCAAATGTCTATATGGAGTTTGATAAATATGACAGAGAAAAAGCTTCAACGCTAAAAGATTTGATTCCAGGAATTATTGAAAACTATGCAAACGAAACAGAAAAGATAATAGTCATAAAATATGACAAAGATATCATCAATGAAGATAAAATTAGAGAATTATTAGTCAAATAACTTTTTGGTATATCTAACTCTCTTTTGCGTTTCACTCCTTGCGGCAACTATGTTGCCAGGAGGAAGTGAAGCCCTACTACTTTATGATCTCTCTTTAGGGTATGATCTATATTTACTCATACTTTTTGCAACCGTTGGAAATACTTTAGGTTCAGTTATAAACTATTTTTTAGGATATAAAGGTATAGAGTATCTTTATAAAAAAAATTATGCAAATAAAAAACAGTTAAAAAGAGCAACTGATGCATTTGAAAAATATGGAGCCTTTTCGCTGTTTCTATCATGGGTTCCTATCATAGGAGATCCCATCACATTTATAGCTGGAGTTATGAGATATGATATAAAAAAGTTTTTATTGATAGTATTTATAGCAAAAGCGATAAGATATATCGCGGTAAGCTATATATATCTAAAAGGTTTGACACTCTTTTAATGAACCACTTTTTAAACCTCTGTTAAACCATACCATTCTCTGCTTTGAACTACCATGTGTAAATGCATCTGGCTGAACATAACCTTGTGCCTGTTTTTGAAGTCTATCATCTCCAATAGAACTAGCCGCATTGAACGCTTCATCTATATCACCAGGTTCTAATATACCATATCTCTTATGTGCTCTATTTGTCCAGATACCAGCATAACAATCTGCTTGGAGTTCTACCTTGACTTGAAGAGCATTTGCGTCAGATTTTCCTGAAACTCTCTGTTTTGCATTTTCTACCTTTTCTAAGGTTCCTTGCAAGTTTTGGATATGATGTCCTACTTCATGAGCTAAGATATAAGCTTGAGCAAAATCTCCTGAAGCTCCGTACTTTTTCTCTAATTCATCATAAAACCCAAGATCGATATAGATAGTCTGATCCGCTGGGCAATAAAAAGGACCAACCTGAGAGTTTGCAACTCCACATCCACTGGTAGTTTGTCCGCGATAAAGTACCAGTTTTGGCTCCTTATATCTATAACCAGCTTCTGAAAAAACTTTTCCCCATATATCTTCGGTATCTGCAAATACTGTTGAGATAAAAGCCGCTTTTTCATCATCTACTTTTTGATCTTTTACTGTTGTTTGCGAACTTGTACCGATCAAAGAGAGAGGATTAAAACCACTCATATAAGCAAGAGCTCCAACAGCTATAACAGCCCAACCAAATTTACTCCTAAGAAGAGGTTTAACTATAGGCATAATAAAAAATAGTGTCTGCAAAGATGGCATACGAAAACCTCCACCACCGCTTTGGTTTCGTCTATCGTCTACATTTTTACTCTGTTTTCTATTTTTCCATTTCATCTGTTTCGCCTCTAAAGTATGATTTTATTTACTTTATCAAATGTTGAATTAAACTTGAATTATTTATCTTGTTTTAACCTATCTTCTTATCTATCTTAATCAACAACTCTTTTAGTTGGGCAACTTCAAGGGAGAGTTTTTCTATCTCACTCTCTTGTGTTGTCTGCTCTTTTTCATCCTCTTTTAGTGTAAAAATTGCATCGACGATAATACCTATAAAAAGATTTACCATGATAAAAGTCACAATGAGTATATATATAACAAAAAATATCCACGCTAGAGGAAACTGTTCCATAACAGGACGAGCGATACCCATAGACCAGCTCTCCAAAGTCATGATTTGGAACAGTGTATACATCGACTCTCCAAGCGTACCAAACCATTGAGGAAACTCTTCTCTAAATAGATCCGTAGCCATGATGGCAAATATATAGAAAAACAAAATCAACATCATAGAGATGGAGATGATGCCTGGTATCGCTTTTAAAAGAGCCAAAACAATAGTACGCATCTGAGGCACAACAGTCAACAGTCTAAACAGTCTAAGAACACGAAGCGTTCTTAAAATTGCCAAATTATCGCCTGCAGGTATTAGTGATATAGATACAACAAAAAAATCAAATAGACTCCAAGGATCTTTAAAAAAGTTAACCCTATGTACATATATACGCAAAATGATCTCAACGGTAAATATAGCAATGATACTGGAATCAATAAAATTTATAAGCCCACCATATTGAGCCATCAGTGGTTTAGAGGTGGCAAGACCGAGTATAACACCGTTAAATATAATCAGCCCTGTTATAAAGTACCTAAAGTTTTTTGACTCTATTAACTCTTTGGTTTTACTAAACACTTTCCAACCTTAAACTGTCGTCTCTTTAGGTCTGCCACTTATAAGTATAAGTATCACACCGATAACTGCAGCTATAAACGAAGCTATAAAAATTGCTAATTTAACAGCACCGACCAAAGCTTCATCACTAAACGCAAGTTGAGTTATAAATATAGACATTGTAAAACCAATACCTCCTAAAAATCCAGCGGCAAGTATCTCCCTCCATTTTAAAGCATCTGGCTTTTGTATCCAATTTTTCTTGGTTGCAAAGTAGGTAAATCCAAAAATTCCGATAGGTTTCCCAACAAGAAGCCCAAGTATAACACCAAGAACGATACTTAGATGTGTATTCATAGCAGAAAAATCTATAATAACACCGGCATTTGAAAATGCAAACAACGGCATGATAAAAAATGCACTAAAACTGTGAAGAGAGTGTTCAAGCTTTACTAAAGGATTTTGCACTCTGTCATAACCATAAGCAATATTTTCTAATGCATCTATTTGATGGTGATTTAAAATCGGTATCTCATCGATATTTTTTTCAAACTCATTGATCGCTTTTTTGGTATTTTGCACAAAATCTTGCTCATTTTTCTTAGAGCTAATAGGTATAGCAAACGCCAACAAGACCCCTGCAATTGTCGCATGAACACCAATTTTGTGAATAAAAATCCATAAAACAATCCCCAAAATCAAATAAGGCCAAAGTGACTTAACTTTTTTTACATTTAACAACCAAATAAGCGCATATGTAATGGCAGCGTGAAGAAAGTATGATGAGTGTATCTCTTGCGTATAAACAGTTGCAACAACAAGTATAGCACCCAAATCATCAACAACAGCTAACGCTACTAAAAAGAGTTTTAAAGCAGGATTAACTCTAGTTCCTAAAAGCATCAAAATACCCAAAGCAAAAGCTATATCAGTAGCCATAGGAATACCAAAACCTTTAGGGTCACTACTATTAAATGCTACATAAAAAAGTGCAGGTATGAGCATTCCACCGATTGCAGCAACTACCGGAAAAGAGGCTTTTTTAACCGATGATAGTTCACCAATTATCATCTCTCGCTTTATCTCAAGTCCAATCATTAAGAAAAATAGAGCCATTAACCCATCGTTGATCCACTGCATGATACTCATAGAGATCGTAGTATCACCTACTGTAACACCAAGTGGCATACTCCATATCTGATAATAAGTTTCACCTAAGGAGGAGTTTGCAATAAGTACAGCTAAAACAGTAGCTATAAATAATACGACACCACTAAGTGCCTCTTTTGAGATAAAATTTTGAAATGTATTTATATATTTAGTCACAATAATCTCCATATTTTTAAAAAATTATATCAGACTAACATAAATTAAAGGGCACCTTTATTAAAATCGGACAAATTTTATCTTATTTTAGCTTTTTTAACTCTATTTCATACTTCTGTGATATCTCATCCAAAGCCTCACTAGCGACTTCAAGCCTTTGAAACAACTCATCTACCTCGCTATTTATTTTTGATACATTTTGAGATAATTCTATGATTTTTGAACTATCACCGACATTTGAAGCTTCTAATAATTTAGCATTTTCCTCTTTCATCTGCTCTTCAAGCTCCATAATCTTTTCTTCACAAAAATTTATCTCTTTTTTATGTGGTGTGCTCTCTTTGCTTCTATCTTGGACAAGCTTGGCTCGCTGTTTTTTTTGCTCTTTATGGTTGATTTTTGGTTTCTCTTTTTTGGGTAATTTTTCTTCTGTTTCCTCTTCCCAGCCTATCTTTTCTAAAAAGTCGTCATAACTTCCTTCAAAGTAAACTGCACCACCTCTGTGAAAAATGATAAGAGAGTCAGCAAGCCGTCTTAAGAGCATCTCAGAGTGAGTAACCATAATCGTTGCTCCTTTAAAAGAGTCTATAGCATCACAAAGAGCATCGATAGACTGCATGTCAAGATGGTTTGTTGGCTCATCAAGTAGTAAGAGATTTGCAGGTGTTGCTATGATCTTTCCAAGCATGACACGACTTCGCTCACCACCTGAGAGAATCTCTATCTTTTTATCGGCTAACTCTCCTGTAAACATCATAGTTCCACAAATTGCTCGTATTTGAGAAATATTCATCTGTTTGACAACGGAGCTTATCTCTTGGCTAATATTATTTTTTACATTGAGTCTTTCGATGTTGGTTTGTCCAAAGTGTGCAAGAGCGGCCCCTGGATGCAAAGTAATTTCTCCTTTTTGCCATGGGAGCTCTTTTGCTATATAGTTAAGCAGTGTTGATTTACCTTTACCATTTTTTCCGATGATGGCAAGAGTTTTACCATTTTCTAATGCAAATGAGAGGTTTTGAAAAAGAGGTTCTTCTTTTTTATATCCAAAACCTAAATCTTCCGCTTTAAGTGTTACTTTTGCAGGAGTCTGTTTGTAGTTGAAGTTAAAAGAGAGGTTAGATTCATCTTCTAGGCTATCCATCTCTTGCATCTTCTCTAATGCTTTGGCTTTTGATTGTGCAAGTGCTGCTGTTGAAGCTCTTGCTTTGTTTCTTGCGATGAACTCTTCAAGCTCTTTTCTCTTTTTCTCTTGGTTTTGTCTTGTTTTTTCATAAGTTTCATCACTTAAAGCCAAGGTTTCATAATACTTTTTTGTATCACCTTCTATGATATGGAGTCCTTTTCTCTGCAAACCCATCGTGTGTGTAGTAACACTATCCATAAATTCTCGATCGTGAGTTATGAGTATCACTTCACCCTTAAAGGTTTTGATAAACTTTTTTAGCCACCTAAGAGAGAGGATATCGAGATAATTGGTAGGTTCATCTAGTAAAAGCATATCCGGTTCAGTTGCTAAAAGTTTTGCTAAGTTTATGCGTATCTGATAACCTCCTGAAAAACTAAGCGGATCTTTCTCTAAATCTTCACTGCAAAACCCAAGTCCAAAGAGAATCTTTTCTACTTTATAAAAGTTGTACTGCTCTTCCTCACTCAACACCTGTGCACACTCTTGGCGTATCGTCTTTTTTGTAAAATGAAGATGTTGGGTTAATGTGCCTATCTTATAATTTTTAGGGATATTCATCTCTCCGTCATCATAACTCTCCTCGCCTAAAATGATTTTAAAGAGTGTTGATTTTCCTGAACCGTTTCGACCGATAAGACCTATCTTTTGATTTGATGAGAGTTTGAGATTTAGATGATGAAAAAGAGTTTGTCCTCCAAAACTTTTACTAAGATTGGTTAATTGTATCATTGTGATTGTCCATTTGCTAAAATTACATTTATTAAAATATTGAGAAAGTATATCGAAAATTCATAGATTGTTGTGATACAATATCCAAAAAAATTTATCCTAGGAGTTTTTATGAGCAGAGTTTTCAATTTTGGTGCAGGTCCTGCAGCTATTCCACTAGAAGTGCTTGAAGAGGCACAAAAATATTTGGTAGATTTCCATGGTGAGGGTATGTCAATCATGGAAGCTTCACACCGATCAAAAATGTACGACGATGTCCACAACGGCGCGATTTCTTTGATGAGAGAACTATATGAGATACCAGAGGATTATGATATCTTACTCCTTCAAGGCGGTGCTTCTACACAATTTGCAATGGTTCCTTTAAACCTCTCTCTTGGCGGTTTTGCTCAGTATGCCGACACCGGCAGTTGGTCTACAAAAGCGATCAAAGAGGCAAAAATCCAAAATATAGATTATAAGGTGGTTGCAAGTTCAAAAGAGAGCGCATATAACTATATCCCAAAAGATATAAATTTCAGTGATGATGCCGACTATGCCTATATCACTTCAAACAATACAATTTACGGCACACAATACAAAACATTTCCAAGCACCAAAGCACCTTTGGTAGTTGATGCTTCAAGCGATATCTTCTCATATCCAGCTGATTGGTCAAAAATAGATCTAATGTTCGCAGGAGCACAAAAAAATGCCGGGCCTTCTGGAGTTACAATCGTCATCATCAAAAAAGATCTATTAGATCGTGTCAAAGAAAATGTGCCTTCGATGTTTCGTTATAAAACTCATGCCGAGGCTAACTCTCTTTATAATACACCTTCGACTTTTGGTATCTACATGTTGGCTCTTACTTTAAAATGGATCAAAAACAGAGGTGGTATCAAAGCGTTACAAAAAGCCAATGAAGAAAAAGCTGCAATTCTTTATGATGCTATCGATAACAGTGATGGGTTTTATATAGGTCATGCACAAAAAGATTCTAGAAGTTTGATGAATGTATCTTTTAACATCAAAGATAAAAATAGCGACCTTGAAGCAAAACTTGTCTCCCTTGCAACCCAAAGTGGAATGATAGGACTAAAAGGTCATCGCTCTATCGGAGGCTTAAGAGCATCTATCTACAATGCAATGAGCGTTGAAGGTATAAAAGCACTTGTAGCATTGATGGAAAAATTTGCAATAGAAAATAGATAAAAGAGATAATATGTACAAAATTCAAACTCTAAATAAAATATCACCAGAGGGCTTAGACTATTTTCAAAGAGATAGTTATGAAGTTGCAAGTGAGATCTTAAACCCCGATGCAATTATCGTCAGAAGTTTTAAGATGCACCAGATGGAGTTTGAACAAAACCTCAAAGCCATAGCAAGAGCAGGAGCAGGAACAAACAATATCCCAATTGAAATATGCAGTGAAAAAGGTATTGTTGTTTTTAATACCCCAGGAGCAAATGCAAATGCAGTCAAAGAGCTTGTACTTACAGGACTTTTTCTAGCTTCAAGAGATATAGCACAAGGTGTAGAATGGACACAAAGTATCGTAGATGAGGGAGATAATGTCCCATCACTTGTTGAAAAAAACAAATCTAATTTTGCCGGCTGTGAAATAAAAGGTAAAAAACTAGGCGTTGTTGGACTAGGTGCAATAGGTGCTATGGTGGCAAATAGTGCTTTAGATCTTGGCATGGAAGTTGTAGGGTATGATCCATATCTCTCAGTTGAAGCTGCGTGGGAGCTTTCAAGCAGAGTTAAAAAAGCAAGCGGATTGGAGACTCTTCTCTCAGAAGTTGATTATCTAAGTATTCATGTGCCACTTTTAGATAGTACAAAAGAGATGTTTAATAGAGAAAAATTTAATATGATGAAAGAAAACATCAAAATTGTCAACTTTGCAAGAGGTGGTTTAGTCAACAATGATGATATGATAGAGGCACTAAAAGATGGTAAAGTCTCCTCATATATTACAGACTTTCCTGAGGCTAAACTTCTTGGTGTAAAAGGTGTAGTGCCGATACCACATCTTGGTGCATCAACCGCTGAATCTGAAGAAAATTGTGCAGTCATGGCAGTAGAACAAGTAAGGGAGTATTTAGAAAATGGAAACATTAAAAACTCTGTCAACTTTCCAAACAGTATATTGCCCAGAACTGTCGGCGAGAAACGAATTGTTATCTCAAACAGAAATATACCCAACATGATCGGTGAAATCAGTTCGCTACTAGCAAAAAACAGCATCAATATATGTGATTTACTAAATAGAAGCAGAGATGATCTTGCATACAATATCATAGATGTTGAGGGAAATATTTCAGATGAAATTATCAAAAAATTACAAAAGATTGATGGGGTTATTACTGTTAGGGTTTTATAACCCCATCAATTCTCTTTTGTAGCTCTACTATTATATTTATGATTTGATTTTGCAGAGTATAAAACTCTTCCATGTGTGTTGAGGGGATGTCATCTTGATTTCTCACCTCGCACAGCATCTTCTCTAAAATATCTTTTTTTGATTTTGCTTCATCTAGCGTAAAGTTTTCAATACCTGTATCAAGTTCATTTATTTTAGCGTACCATTTTATAATTTTTCGTCTCTCATACCAACTTAGAGTAGGAACAATCACCTCTACAAAAAAAGCAAAAATAGTCAAAATCGGCAAAAGCACTAACAACCCAAAAGTGTGTAAACTGCTTAAGCTTTGGGCTGTCCAAAAATTAAAAAATTTCTCATAAAAATGCTCTTTCTCCTTAAAATACTCAACAGATGCTTCATGTTGTTCAAATGCCATCATTGATGCGTTTGGAAATGTATGCTCCTTATGAAATATACCTGCTTTACTATGTACTTTATCGATCACTTTCATAAAAAGTCTTGTCATGTCATCACTTTCGTTAAGTGTCACAAGAAGTGTTGTTTTAGAGAGCAGTGTATGCTCACTCTTTGGGATACTATTTTTAAGATCAAACCCAGAAGCTGCTAATTTTAATATCTGGAAATTCTGATTTTTATTTAAAAAATATTGTTTGTAAGCATCTGCATCTTTAAAATCCATCAAGTGAATATCGCTATTGTTAAGTAGTTTTTTTACCAATTTGGAGTTAGCAGAGGCTATATAAAACATCGCATCGATATCTTTAGCCTGCAAAGCAAAAGAGGCGTCTGAATTTTTCAGATGTACAAATTCACTACTATTTGAATCTATACCCACCGCCGACAAAAGTTTTTTAGCAACAGGATATATACCACTTGATTTTACACCTACATCTATCTTTGCACCTGTTAAATCAACAAGAGAAGATATATTACTATCGCTATAAAACACCCAAACAGGCTCATATGCAACATTTGCTAAAGCTAGTATATCTTTTCCTAAAATCTCTGTACCGCCCTGAACAAAAGCAAAATCCACTTCACCTTTTAAAAGTTTTATTTGTGCATCAAGTGATCCATAAGTCGTAACAATCTTTAACTCAATACCCTCTTTGGCTAACAATGTTTTATACTTTTGTGCATGAGCATAGTAACCCCCATCTGTACCACCTGTCGCGATAGTAATCTCATCTTTATGTTGTGTACGATCAATAAATACAAAAGCTATAGGAAGTAGCAGGATAAATAAAAACCCAATAAAAAATTTTAATGTTCTCATGGGAAGTATTGTAGCATTTTATAATA
>CAYUSV010000066.1:0-10732 GCA_964447385.1 uncultured Campylobacterales bacterium
AATAGAACGGTTAAGTACTGTTGTTGCATCTAAGTGAGCAAAAACAGAAGCAGGAGCTGGATCTGTCAAGTCATCGGCAGGAACGTATACTGCTTGAACAGAAGTAATTGAACCTTTTGTTGTCGATGTAATTCTCTCTTGAAGTTTACCCATTTCAGACGCTAGTGTTGGTTGGTACCCAACTGCTGACGGAATTCTTCCTAAAAGTGCTGACATTTCAGAACCTGATTGTGCAAATCTAAAGATGTTATCAATAAACATCAAAACATCAAGACCCATCTCATCTCTAAAGTACTCAGCCATAGTAAGTCCCGTTAGTGCAATTCTATTTCTAGCTCCTGGAGGCTCACTCATTTGACCATAACACAAGGCAACTTTATCAAGTACATTTGACTCTTTCATCTCTTCATAAAGATCATTTCCCTCTCTTGTTCTCTCACCAACACCAGCAAATACAGAATAACCACTATGTTTAAAAGCAACATTATGAATAAGCTCCATAATAATTACTGTCTTTCCAACACCAGCCCCTCCAAATAGTCCAACTTTTCCACCTTTTGCATACGGAGCTAAAAGATCAACTACTTTAATACCTGTTTCAAAAACTTCACTTTTTGTACTTTGATCTTCAAACGGCGGCGGATCTCTATGTATAGACCATGTCTGTTTAGCTTTGATAGGCTCACCATCATCAATTACATCACCAATAACATTTAAAATTCGTCCAAGAACCTCTTTACCAACAGGAACTTTGATAGGTCCACCAAGTGCAACTGCTTCTAGTCCCCTCCTTAAACCTTCACTCATATCCATAGCAATTGTTCTAACACGACCATCACCAACATGTGCAGCAACCTCTAATATAAGCCTCTGCTTAACTCCCTCAACTTCATAGTTTACTTCAATCGCCTCGTTAATTGCCGGAAGATGATCTGTAAAATCAACATCAACAACGGGTCCGATTACTTGTGAAATAACACCCTTCATTTGCTTTGCTCCTTCTTATTTTTCATATTTTTTATTTTAATGATTCCATACCACTAATGATCTCTATAAGCTCTGTAGTAATAGCTTCTTGTCTTGCTTTATTGTATTGGATTGTAAGCTGATCAACACGCTCTTTTGCATTATTGGTGGCATTGTCCATAGCTTGCATACGCGCACTATGCTCAGCAGCCAACGAATCAATCAAAGCATAATACATGTTATATTCAAAATACTTTCTAACAAGCTCATCTAATACTTTTTCATCATCTTCTGATTCAATTTCCATCATAGAGTTATCATTATTGTTCTTTATCTTTAGAGTTTCAACAGGGATTAATCCCAATTGCTTAATCTCTTGTGTTATCATATTAAGATAGCCATTGTGTACTAAAATAACCTTTTCACTTTCTCCATTTACAAAATCATCAACAGTCTTTTGTATAACCTCTTGTGCTTTCTCATAAGTTGGGGCAGAAGATACTCCGATATCTTTCTCAAGAAGATCAACTCCTTGAAATTTAAAATAGTCTATCCCCTTTCTTCCAACAGCTCTCAGTCTAACCTTTGTACTTGTACCTTCATACTCTGCCATAATAGATTTAACTCTTTTTATAGTTTGTATATTAAAACCACCACAAAGACCTTTATCTGCTGTAACAAATAAAATATCTACAACAGCCGGATTACTGTTTTGCTCAAAAAAACGGCTAGTTGACCCACCTACTTTAAATTTATTGATTTTTTCAGATATCTCTGAAAGCATCTCATTTAATTTTAGTGCATATTGACGACTCTTCTTAGCCGCCTCTTCTGCTCGCTTTAGCTTTGCAGTAGAGACTAATTTCATAGCTTTTGTCGTCTTTTGCGTATTTTTAACGCTTTTAATATTTCTTTTTATATCTTTTAAATTTGCCATTTTTTAGACCTTACTTGACAATAAATGTCGCTTTGAATTCACCTAATGCTGTTTTTAAAAGTGCATCTGTCTCATCTGTAATTTTTTTATCTGAAATAATTGATTCAAAAATTTGTGGATATTTAGCTTCCAAATAAGGGTAAAGTCCCTCTTCAAATTTTACTACATCGCTTACAGGAATATCATCTAAAATCCCCTTCGCTCCTGCATAAATAATCACTACCTGTTTTTCAACTGGAACTGGCGCATATGGTCCTTGTTTTAATACTTCAACCATTCTCTGTCCACGCTCTAACTGATCCCTACTTGACTGATCAAGATCTGATGCAAATTGAGCAAACGCTTGAAGCTCTCTATATTGTGCAAGATCAAGTCTTAGTGTTCCTGCAACTTGTTTAGTTGCTTTAATTTGAGCAGCTCCACCAACACGAGAAACTGAAAGACCAACATTGATAGCAGGACGAATTCCAGAGTTAAATAGATCAGTCTCTAAGAAAATTTGACCATCAGTTATAGAGATAACATTTGTAGGAATATATGCCGAAACATCACCCGCTTGTGTCTCAATGATAGGAAGTGCAGTCAATGAACCAGCACCTAACTCATCGTTGAGTTTTGCAGCACGCTCTAAAAGTCTTGAGTGAAGATAAAAAACATCACCAGGATATGCTTCACGACCTGGAGGTCGTCTAAGGATAAGTGACATCTCTCTATATGCAACCGCATGTTTTGTAAGATCATCATATACAATAAGTGCATGACGAGAACTATCTCTAAAATACTCACCCATAGTAACACCGGTATAAGGTGCTAAAAATTGAAGCGCAGCAGAGTCACTAGCACCAGCTGAAACGATAATAGTATAATCCAACGCACCATGCTCTTCAAGCTTTTTAACAACTTGTGCAACTGTTGACTGTTTTTGACCAATTGCTACATAGATACAAGTAACATCTTGACCCTTTTGGTTGATAATAGCATCAACAGCAACAGTAGTTTTACCTGTTTGTCTATCACCGATGATAAGCTCTCTTTGTCCACGACCGATTGGAACAAGTGCATCAATAGCTTTGATACCAGTTTGTAGAGGCTCATGAACTGATTTTCTAGCCATAATCCCAGGAGCTTTCTCTTCAACAAACTTATGATCGGCTGCTTTTATAGCACCTTTGCCATCTATTGGCTCACCAAGTGCATTAACAACACGACCTCGCATCTCATCACCAACAGGCACTTTAAGAAGTCGTCCCAATCTCTTTACCGAACTCCCCTCAACAACACCTGTACCTTTTCCAAGAACAACGATACCTACGATTGTCTCTTCAAGGTTTAGAGCCATTCCTCTCTCACCATTTTCAAACTCAACCATCTCACCGGCCATGACATTGTTAAGTCCATAAACTCTTGCAATTCCATCTGCGTATTGAACAACTTTACCTGTCTCTTCAATATCAATCTTCAGTTCAAAATTATCAATTCTCTCTTGAATAAGAGCACTGATCTCATCCGCTTTCACTTTTGCACCCACTTAATCTCCTTATTTTTTTTTATAATGATTTTAATATATGTTCACTCATTTGAGCTTTTAATCTATCAGCTGAAAAACTGACCTCAATACCCAAACTGTCTACTTCTACTTTTATACCAGGATAATCAGTCACTCTATTTTTAAGCTTAATCGAAGTATTTAACTTTTTACTAATATTTTGTTCAATATCTTTTATCTCATCTGCTTTTACTTTAAATCCACTAATTAACAACCCTTCATATTTGTTGTCTTTAACTGAAATCTGATTTGATAACTCCTTCACTATAGATGGTATATCTGTAAGTCTTTTATTTGTACTCAAAAGTTTTATAAAATTTGTAAGTTTTAGATCTGGTTTTTTAAATAGTGATAAAATAAAATTAGCTTTATCATCATCAGAAATATCATACGAATTTAAAATGCTAGTAAATTTCTTATTCTCATATGCTGGAATCAAACTCTGTAAATTATTTAATGCATCTTTAATTTCTTTATCTTTTAGACTCCCAATCAATGCTTTTACATACTTCTTTGCTATAATTTCGCTCATTATGCAACCTTCTTCTTGATAATATTTAAAAAGTCACTATTACTAAGATCAATTTTTCCACTTTCAAACATCTCATCAATTACCTCTTTAGTAACTGTTTGCACCATCTTTTTCTCTTCTATTTGTATGCGATCATCATAAGATTTTTGAAGGTTTTCAAGCTCTTTTTCAAGGTTCTGAGAGACCTTATCACTAAGCATTTGTGCCTCTTTTTTCGCTGTTTCTATGATATCAATAGCTTTTTTATCTGCATCTTTGATACCTTCAATTGCTTGCTCTTTTGCCTCTTTAGACTCTTTAAGCTTGTCTTGAATGGAAGATAATCTATCAGCTATATCGTTTGTTCTACCAACAAAAAAATCTTTTAAAGGTTTTGCTATGAGATAGTATAAAATACCTGCAAATATTGCAAAGTTAATTACTCTTGGAACAATATCAGTCCCTTTCTCTCCCTCAGCCGAACCAGAGGCAAGCACTACAACAGGCAATAGCAATAACATGAAATACTTAAGTTTCAAATGGACTCCTTTATCTATATATTTTTGATTTTTGATTTAACCGCATTTTCATACGACGGTAAATTTGAAGAGATACCTTTTTTTAAAGATACTCTCTCTTTTTGGAGTTTGTCTAAAAATGAAGTATATTGGTTTTCAAATGCATCTTTACTCTCTTGCAATTTTCTAACTGCAATCTCTTTTGCCTTTGCTATCGCCTCTTCCCTAATCTTTGCTGCTTCACTTTTTGCAACAGAAATTTTCTCATTTGCTTCAAGTAAAGCAACTTCAATTTCACCACTATTTTGATCCGCCGCTGCTAAATCATCTCTAATAGAACCCTCTCTCTTATCCATAAACGCCAGTAATGGCTTGTAAAGTATCTCGTTTAATACAAAAACAAGTGCCAAAAACAGTACTGTAACAAAAAACAGTAATTCTATACTAATGTCTAACATCTATATCCTTTAAGGTGTGTTTTTAAATATGCTTGTTAAAAATTTGGGTGATTCTATCATAATAATTATAAATTAAAATTAAATCAAGACTGAAGAAGCGATAAAAAGTCATTTACCTCTAACTCATTTGTAAAATTTACAACAAGTTTATTGTTATTTTTCTTTGCTTTAAACCCAAGTTCTTCGAGTTTTTCTATAACATTTTTTATAGACTTTATATCTTTAATCTCTTTTGCTATCACGGGTGCTGATAGATCACTTGAAGGTCTTGCTTTGATGTTTTTTATAAGTTCTTCACTATCGCGAACGCTAAGTTTTTGTCCTACTATCGTATCTGCAATCATTATCTCTGTTTTTTCGTCCAAGCCAACAATAACTTTTGCATGTCCTTGTGTTATCTTACCTTTGTTTAATAACTCTTGCGTATATGGAGTAAGAGAAAGTAGTCTTAATGTATTTGTGATTTGAGATCTACTCTTGTGAATAATATCACTAAGCTCTTCTTGTGTTATTTTATACTCATCTATCAACTCTTTATAAGAGTTTGCAAGCTCCAATGGACTAAGATTTTCTCTTTGAATATTTTCAATCAGTGCTAATTCGCGAAGATTTTCTGAACCATAATTTGCCACGATTGCATCAATTTTTGTTAAACCGGCAAGTTTTGTGGCTCTATATCGACGCTCACCTGCTATTATCATATAGCCATCATCTCGCTTTAGGACAACAATAGGTTGTAAAAGTCCATATTTTACAATCGAATCAGACAACTCTTTAAGAGCTGATGAATCAAAATGTTTTCTTGGTTGGTGAATGTTTGGAATGATCAAATCAAGATCAATCTCTTTTACTATTGAAGCATCCTCTTCAACATCTTTTCTATAAGCATCTTCTACATCATCTAAAATGGAACTAAGTCCTCGTCCTAATCTATTTTTTGCCACCACTTTACTCCTAACTTGCTAAAATCGTTTTTGCCAAATTTTGATATGCTTGTGAGCCTGATGATTTTATATCATATAAGATAATTGGCTTTCCAAAACTTGGAGATTCTGCTAATTTAATATTTCTAGGAATTACAATATATGATGAATTCTTTCTATCTTCAAAAAGTTTACTTTTAAAATGTTGTTTGAGATCTGAAAAAACTTGTTTTGATAGATTATTTTGATCGCTATACATTGTTGGCAAAAAACCTTTGATATTTAATTTCGGGTTTATCGTTTTTTTGATAAGTTTGACAGTATTTAAAAGTTGAGCTAACCCTTCAAGAGCGTAAAACTCGCACTGTATGGGTATAATCACCGAATTTGCCGCGCTTAAACCATTAATAGTAATCGGCCCAAGAGCTGGAGGAGAATCTAAGATGATATAATCATACTTACTTTTAATTTCATACAACTTTTTCTTTAAAAGAAGCTCTTTACCCTTGTTATTGCTATCATAAAAATCTTTTTCAATACCTACAAGTCCAATATTTGCAGGAGCAAGATCAAGTGAATCAATACTAGTTTTTAAGATAATATCGCTCATCTTTTTTCTACCAATAAGAACATGGTATATATTAAACTCAAAATCACTTCGTGCAAATCCAAGTCCAGTTGTTGCATTTGCCTGTGGATCGATATCTACAAGCAAAACTTTTTTTTCAGCAACCGCCAACGAAGCTGCAAGATTAACTGCTGTAGTTGTCTTACCAACACCGCCCTTTTGATTTGCAATTGCTATTATTTCACTCATCTTAAGCTATAAACCTTTCTTCCATTAAGCTCTATCGACCCATCTTTTTGAAGCCTTGCGCTTTTAAGGGATATCTTCTTTTTTTGTATCTCGTCGTAGTATAAAAAACACTGTGATTGCCTAAATTCTACCTGATATTCTATAAATATATCCTTCCATAAAATATCTTCTTTTAATTTTAAAAATAGAGATTTAAGTAATAAAATTTTATCGATATTTATATCAATAATTGCAAAATTTTCAGGAGCACTTTTAAGATTTATACCAACTGAACAGACTACAATTTTATCTTTTATAGTTTTTGTTATCATTCCACCGATTTTTTTATCACCTAAATAAAAATCATTGGGCCACTTAAGAAACACTTTTGAGCCAAACTCTGCTAAAACTTTTTTCAATACATATGAAAAATAGATTGACATAGAGTTTTTTGGCAAATCTAGTGGCAACGAATCTATATCAAGACAAAAAGAGAGAAAAAGATTGCCCTCTCCTGCTTGCCAACTATTTCCACGACTTCCAACACCAGAAGTTTGCACCTCAGCACAAAGAGCAACAGGAGATGTAAAACTCCCATCGTCCAACCCCTCTATCAAAATTTTATGAGTAGATGTTATCTCTTTAAGATAAATTATCTCCAACCCCAAACCTTTTACCTCTGATATAATCAATCACAGACATCTCTTTTTTTGATGGCGGCTGTACTCTCTTAATTCTTAGTGAGCCAACCGTGCAACCTACAACGATACTATCATCATCGATACTTAATATTTTAGCATTTATGTTTTTGCTCAAATTTTCTTCTATCTCTAACTCTTTTAGCTTAAGTCCATCTTGCAAAAAAACACCAGGCCAAAATATAAATGCTCTATATTTAGCTTCACAACTCTTTGCATCTTCAAGATCCAATAATCCATCATCTTTTTTAATCTTTTTTGAGTAACTAGCACTACTACTATTTTGTCTCATTGGCTTTATAGCTTCAAAATTTTTAAGTGTATCAATTGTCAAAATCGCTGCAAGATGAGATAACTTTTCAAAAAGCTCTATTGCATTAACTCTTTGTATATCTAAAAATGAAAATCCAAGAATATCACCAGTATCAAGCCCCACATCCATAAGCATAGAAGTGACACCAGAATATCTATCTTGATTTAGTATAGCATCTTGAATAGGACTAGCCCCACGATATAATGGAAGTATAGAAGCATGTAAATTGATACAAGGTGCGATATCAAGCACTGACTTTGGTAAAATCTGCCCATAAGCAGCTACAACAATAAAATCAGCATCAAATGACTCTATCTTTTTTACCGCATCTTGACTTTTGAGCGTTGTTGGCTGATATATTTCCATATCTCTATCGTTTTCTAAAAGATATTTTTTAGTATCAGGAGGTGTTAAGAGCTGTTTTCTACCCACTGGTTTATCTGGCTGAGTAACAAGCCCTACAACTTCTATATCACTCTCTTGTATCAATCTCTTTAAAATCTCCGTCGCATAAGATGGTGTCCCCATAAAAAGTACTCTCATATGCTATTTCCTTTAAAAAGTGTCCCTCTTTTATGCACACCATCAAGCAAAAAACTTTTCGCATCACCAAGATCAAATCCACTTGCCATAAACATCTCTTTTTTACGATCAATCAAAAATTTGGCAGCTTTTAATTTTGTAACAATCCCTCCAGTTGCAAAAGAGTGATTTGCTAAAGATGGGGCTTCTAACTCCTCTTTTGAGATAAAAGATACCTCTTTTCTCATAACTGCATCCTCAAACTCTCTTGGATCTTTGTCGTAAAATCCATCAATATCAGATAAAATCACCAACAAATCAGCATCAAAATAGTGAGCAACATGTGCAGACATCTGGTCATTGTCTCCAAAAACAAGCTCTTGTATATCTGTCGCATCATTTTCATTTATGATAGCAATAACACCATTTTTTATCAGACTATCAATCGTGTTTTTAGCATGTTTTGTCCGTTTTCGTGAATCAAAATCGGAAGCACTTAAAAGCATCTGTGCAGTTAAAATTTCATAAGCATCTAACTTTTTTGCATAGACACTCATAAGATAAGGTTGCCCAACAGCTGCAATTGCCTGTCTATTTCCAAGTATAGATTTATCAATCTTTAGTTTTGAATACCCTGCAGCCACCGCACCAGAAGAGACTAAAATAATTTCATATTTTTTTTTTAAATCTGCCAAAAAAGAGACCAAATTTGAAATCCTATCTCTTGCTAATCTGTTTTGTTCAGTCAACACATGACTGCCAACTTTAATGACTATCCGCTTCACTTCTTACCTTTTTAACAGCGTCTAAAAGTGCAAATTTTAGTGGATTTATATTTAGCTTGCTCATCGAAGAGATAGGAGCTATAAAAAACGGTTTATCACACTCATACTCAACAAACTCATCAATTGGCTGAACATATGTCTTATACGCCTCATCAAAATGATAGACATTGTTATGTCTGTTTTTGTCCAAACTAACATGTCTTACAAAATCGGCTATTTTTTGCTGAACCTCCTCTTCTAAAACACTATCCATTCTTGTCAAAGCAATAGCAAAATTTCGACTCTTCATAAGTTGTGAAAATTTTTCCAATTCAAGTTTGAGCGTATCGTACTGCTCCTCTAATGAGCGATAATTTGCCATATCAAGCATAAAAAGCAGAAACTTCGTCCGCTCAATATGTTTTAAAAAATCAAGCCCCAAACCTTTGCCTTCACTAGCCCCACCGATAATACCGGGGATATCAGCCATAACAAAAGAGGTATACTCATCGACCATGACAACACCAAGCTTAGGCGTTAGAGTGGTAAACTCATAGTTTGCAACCTCAGGAGTTGCATTTGATAAAATAGAGATAAGTGTTGATTTACCAACATTTGGAAACCCAACAAGTCCAACATCGGCGATAAGCTTAAGCTCCAATCTTACCCGTCTTGTAATCCCAGGAAGTCCTGGTTGTGCATATGATGGTCTTTGGTTGGTAGAACTTCTAAAGTGCCAATTTCCAAGTCCTCCCTTACCGCCTTCGAGAAATTTTACAACTTCTCCATCATCAGTAAGGTCTAAAAGCAATTCATCCGTATCTGCATCTATGACTTGTGTACCAGGGGGAACAACAACAGTGAGTGATTCACCCTTTTTGCCATATTTTTTGCGCCCCATTCCAGGTACGCCGTTTTTGGCTTTTAAATTGTGTTTGCTTCTAAAATTTGAAAGCGTATGAGAGTTTTTATCAACTTTAAAAAAAACATCTCCACCACGCCCTCCATCTCCACCATCAGGTCCGCCTTTTAAGACAAACTTCTCCTGACGAAATGAAACAGCTCCTGCTCCACCCTTACCCGAGCTTAGCATTAGCTCCACATGATCTATAAACATCTCTACCTTTGCATAATTAAATTATACACATTATAGCAAAAAGATGTAAGAACTTCTTAGGCGGCTATATTTAGGGCATTGCCACCAAGGCTTTGAATCTTCTCATCGATTTTTTCCAAGGTCAATTTTTGCGTCTCATAAGCAATATCAGGCAATCTTCCACCCCACATTTTCTCCGCATCAGCAAATCCTTTTACAATTCCTTCTCTACCAGCTTGAAGCTTTTCCAGATCATCTCCAACTCCTGCTAATACAAAGTCAATAGCACGACCGGCTGTATTTTCAACCGAAAAAAAACCACCACCTGAGAGTAGCGCACTTGCTTCATTTGGATTTAACTCCAAAATTGGCTTACCCTCATATCCTAAATCTTTAAGAGATAACATCCCTTCACTCCCTAGTCCACCCAAAAAATCACGCATCTGCTGTGAATTTCCTACCATATCAGAGAGTGCACTCTGTGCTGATACATTGCTACTTGAAATCCCACTACTTTGAAACATATATGAGGCATAACGCGCATTGAGCGAAAAATCCTCTTTTATACTTCCTGTTTGTTCAGTAGTCTCTTGTTTTGAACTTATACTTATGGATTGATACTGCATACTTACTTGTGTTGTTTGTTGACTTACCATCATAATAGACTCCTTTTACCTAATATCG
>CAYUSV010000067.1:0-5140 GCA_964447385.1 uncultured Campylobacterales bacterium
ATATATGCAAGGCAGATTTTTGCACTCCTAGCCAAAGCTAAAAGAAAAAAATCTAACGCAGTCAGATATGCCTTTCTCTTATCGCCCTTCGGGTGAAATGATTTTGCCTCATCTTTACAACTAACTATCCTTGAATTAGCTAAGGCTAGTACTTCGGCTAGTTAGTTGCAAATCTAAGGCAAACTCATTTCATTAAAATGTGAAATTAGTTCTGGACTGATACTTATTGTTGCAATATATCATAATCATCTGGTATGGAGTAGACAAATCTGTCTGAATCGATTCTTTTATTTGTTTTTTGAGCGCTAAATTCTATGGTGACTCTGTTTTGGATTTCATCAGTGTAGCTGATTGTTTTGATTTTCTCTTTTTCTGTGGTGATTGTGTAACGGATATTGTTAAAAGTAGTAACAAGCTCATTCGCAGATGTTTTCTTTGCAGAGCTTAGAAGTTGTAAAACATTTGGAACTTTACTCAGTTTTGCAAAAATGGCTTGTTCTAACTCTGGCTCAATGATTACGATATTGCCATCTTTGTAGTAGATCTTTTTTTCGATTGGGCTGTTATATTCCCATAGGGCTTGATTGTTCTTTTTTGAAGCGTACATCTTTCCGCTATAGATGACACGAGAATTTTGTTCATTTACAATGCTCTGTTTGAAGTTTGACTCTAAAGAGCTTAAATTTAATATGTTAGCGCTCAAAAGCGTACAAGATAAAAGTGTAGTTAGTAGTATAATTTTTTTCAAATGTATCCTTTTTAATCTGTGTTTAATGTTGTTTATAATACTTTAGCAGATTAAAATTAATATTTTGTTAAAATGAAAAATCAAATTAGTATGTAAGGATATGGTTAATGATAACCTCCGTTGTAAAAAAAATGTTTGGCACCAAAAATGATAAAATTATTAAAAAATATCTTAAAATTGTAAATCTCATGAATGATCTTGAACCTCACTATGAAAAATTAAATGATGAACAACTAAAAGAGGCGTTTAACGCCCTAAAAGAACAAGTTCAAAAGGGTGAAAAAGGTTTAGGCGAAGTTTTAGTTGATTCCTTTGCTATTACTAGAGAGGTAAGTAAAAGAACTACAGGTCTTAGACACTATGATGTACAGATGGTTGGAGGTTTAGTCCTTCACGATGGAAAAATTGCTGAGATGAAAACGGGTGAGGGTAAGACGCTAGTTGCAACCCTGCCAATTGTTTTAAATGCGATGAGTGGTAAAGGTGTTCATCTTGTAACCGTAAATGATTATTTGGCTAAAAGAGATGCTGAAGATACTGGAAGAATTTATAAATTTTTAGGTTTTAGTATTGGTATTATTACAAATGATATACACGAGGATTTAGAGCGAAAAGCACAATATGAAGCAGATATTACATACGGTACAAACAATGAGTTTGGTTTTGATTATCTAAGAGACAACATGAAGTACTCTATATCTGAAAAGGCGCAAAGAGCACATAACTTTGTTATTGTTGATGAAGTTGACTCTATTTTAATTGATGAGGCAAGAACACCTCTGATTATCTCAGGACCTACAAATAGAACACTTGACAATTATGGTAAAGCTGATGAGATTGCTGCCTCTTTAACTCAAGCTACAAAAAAGGATGAAAAGGGTGAAGTTGATCAAGACTCTGGTGATTTTGTAGTTGATGAGAAAAATAGGACTGTTATTATCACAGAGAGTGGTATAGAGAAAGCTGAAGCAGCATTTGATGTTGATAATATCTACAATCTTGAAAATGCAGCACTTAGCCACCACCTAGACCAAGCGCTCAAAGCTAGATATATATTTGAAAAAGATGTTGATTATGTTGTCAAAGATGGTGAGGTTATTATAGTTGATGAGTTTACTGGAAGACTTAGTGAAGGGAGAAGATTTAGTGAAGGTCTTCACCAAGCACTGGAGGCAAAAGAGAATGTAAAAGTCCAAGAGGAGTCTCAAACTCTTGCTGATATCACATTTCAAAACTACTTTAGAATGTATGATAAGCTTGCAGGTATGACAGGAACAGCACAGACAGAAGCAACAGAGTTTGAACAGATATATAAACTTGAAGTACTCTCGATTCCTACAAATGTCCCAATACAGAGAAAAGATTTTAACGATCTCATATATAAAAGTGAAAGAGAGAAGTTTGAAGCTGTAATTTTAAAAATAAAAGAGCTTCACAAAAATGGTCAACCAGTTCTTGTTGGTACTGCGTCTATTGAAAAGAGTGAACTTTTGCACTCTCTTATGAAAAAAGCAAAAATTCCACATACAGTGTTAAATGCAAAACATCATGAAAGTGAAGCAAAAATTATTGAAGATGCTGGAAACAAGGGTGCAGTGACTGTTGCTACAAATATGGCAGGTCGTGGAGTTGATATAAAGATAGCAGATGAGATCAAAGAGCTTGGCGGATTATACATAATAGGAACAGAACGACATGAGTCAAGACGAATTGATAACCAACTAAGAGGGCGTTCAGGTCGTCAGGGAGATCCTGGGGCTAGTCAATTTTATCTAAGTCTTGAAGATAATCTTCTTAGAATTTTTGGAAGTGATAAGATAAAATCAATTATGGAGAGACTTGGAATCGAAGAGGGTGAACATATAGAATCTCGTATGGTGACAAGAGCTGTTGAAAATGCACAGAAAAAAGTAGAAAATCTTCATTATGAGTCAAGAAAACATATCTTGGAGTATGATGATATAGCAAATGAACAGAGAAAGGTAATTTACCGTTATCGAAATGAGCTTTTAGACCCAGAGTTTAAAATAAGTGAGAAAGTAAAAGAAAATAGAGCAAATTATATAGCTGATCTACTTAGTCGCGCAGATATCTATGATGGTATACCGGAAGATGAGTATAAAATAGATAAGCTTGTAGCACTGCTTCGTCAAGAGGTATTGATAGAGTTTAGTGAGGATGAATTTAAATCACTTGAAGCAGAGCCTTTAAGTGAGAAGCTAAATGAAATTCTTGACAATCTTTATGAAAAAAAGATGTTAGCAGTTGATGAAAAACAGAGAGACAATATAGAGAAAATTATCTATTTACAAGTAGTTGACAATAGTTGGAGAGAACATCTTTATCAGATGGATATCTTAAAAACCGGTATTGGGCTTAGAGGATACAATCAAAAAGATCCTTTGACAGAGTATAAAAAAGAGAGTTATGAAATGTTTATGGATCTTATAAGACGCATAAAACATGAAAGTACAAAAACACTCCAGCTAATTCAACTTCGTGACGAGTCGCAAGAAAATGAGCGAGAAGAAGCAATGGCTAAGATGATGGAAGATTTAGAGAGTGCCAGTGAAGATGTAAAAATTGAGCATAAAAATGTTTTGCAACCTGAAAGCTCAGAGCAAAAAGGACAAAAAAAGATCCCTAGAAATGATCCATGTCCGTGTGGAAGTGGATTAAAGTATAAAAATTGTTGTGGAAAGAGTGGACCTAAAAAAGGGCTTTTGGCTAAGTGAGGTCTAAAAATCTAGTATCCTATCTTGTCAAAAAATATTTACGATTTGATAGGAGTCAGCCTTTTATAACTATAAGTGCGATTCTTGCTTTTTTGGGAGTCTCTATCGGTTTGATGGTGCTTATCATTGCTATGGCTATTATGAATGGAACAAGTAAAGAGTTTAAGAGTAAAATCTCTACGATGAGTTATCCAATCACAATTTTGCCAAAAGTTGATAGAGGTATTGATGTATATGGTTTGAATGTACTTAAAGCAAAGTTTCCTGATCTTAACTTTAGTCCATATTTAAACTCTCAAGTGATAATCAAACAGGGTGAAAAAATGGAAGGGGCAGTACTTTTTGGTGTAAATTTTGAAGATGAGATTAAGATCAATAATATAGTAAAAGATGCTGTAAAAGATGTAAATGTTTCTGGATTTGAAATTATCACAGGACAAGGTATTAGCGATAGTTTTTCATTTTTTGAAGGTATAAAAACAACACTGATTTTCACCCAATCCCAACCTGGCGGTTTTTCTCTCATACCAACTATGAAACGATTTACTTATAAAGGAAGTTTTAGATCGGGTATGCAAGCTTATGATCATGCTTATATTTATACTACGATTGAAGCACTCTCTAAAGTTTTGAAAATTAAAGATCATAGCTATGATGGGATACATGTATACTCTGATGACCCTATAAAAGAGATAGATAGAATTAGGGCTTTTTTACCTGATGATCTTGTAGCTGTTGGGTGGTGGCAACAAAATGGAAATCTTTTTTCAGCCATGGAGATGGAGAAAAAAGCACTTTTTATCGTGCTTATGCTTATTATTTTAGTCGCTTCACTAAATATAATCTCTTCACTTCTTATGACAGTTATGAATAGACGAAGAGAAATTGCACTTTTGCTCTCACTTGGGGCTACTAAAGATGAGATTAAAAAAGCTTTTTTTCTACTTGGTTCTGTTATTGGTGGTGCTGGAATTTTGTTTGGCACTTTTTTGGGATTTTTAGGTATTTTTCTTTTAGGTCGTTTTGATATCATTACACTCCCCGCTGATGTCTATGGTACAAGTAAATTGCCACTTGATCTGTCTACTTCTGATTTTATCTCTATCATGGTTGGAGCTATTTTGATTGTTTTAATATCATCTTTCTATCCATCTAAAAAAGCAACTCAAATTGATGTACTTCAGACACTTAGAAATGAGTAATAACTAATAGAGCTCTTGTAAAACTATATCGTGAGGCTCAGACTAAAGGGAGGATTTGCCTCTAAGATATAGTTTTACAAGAGCTCTATTAACTTTTTTTAAATATTGACGATACTTCATATTATATCTTATGGAGTAGTAGATGGTAAAAAGAGCGGCTTTTAGTCTTATTGAACTTGTTTTAGCGATTGTTATTATCGCTATTTCTGTGATGACTATACCTCTTATGCTAAGCCAAAGTGGCAATAATGACTCATTTTCTCTCATCCAAGAGTCAATTTTAGCAGCACGAACTAAAATGGGAAATGTACTAACTTATGAGTGGGATAGAAACTCCACAATAGGGACGGGGACAGATACTTATATCAGAGTTCTTGATGTTGTTAATGGGGACAATGACTTAAATCGAACTGTTGGTACAGTATTAAGGCGTGTTGGTCATGTTGTGGCAGATA
>CAYUSV010000067.1:5240-10713 GCA_964447385.1 uncultured Campylobacterales bacterium
TTAAATCGAACTGTTGGTACAGTATTAAGGCGTGTTGGTCATGTTGTGGCAGATAAAAGACGCAGATTTCACGATCTTAATGGAACTTTAGCTAGACCTTCAGGTATTGTTAATAGTGCTAATATACAAAGCATAGATGATTTTGATCAGCAAAATGTCAACATGGTAGATACCAATAAAACCGATGGATTTGATTATGTTATGGATTTTAATATGACAACGAGAGTCTCCTATATTTCTGATAATGCCAACTATACACTACAAAATCTTAGATTTGATTTTAATACAACTACTTCGGCTTCTATTACTGATGTAAATAATAGTACAAATATTAAAATGATTGAAGTTTTAGTGCAAAGCAATGATGGATTACCTTTTACTTTTAGGGCTTTTTCATCAAATATTGGACAAACTGAACTTTTAGAATTGCCGGTAACTAACTAATGTTAAAAAAAACTAAAAGATCAGCTTTTACCCTCATAGAGATGATTATGGTGATTGTGATTCTTGGTGTGGTTGCTATGATTGGTACAGATATCATAGCTAGGATGTATCAAGGCTATATTCGTGCGCAAATTGTTAATGAGTTACAACAAAAGACAGAACTTGTTTTGGATCAAATTTCAAAAAGACTCAAATACCGTATAAAAGCGACAGCTTTTACTAAAGATTCTACAAATCCTGCAACATTTAAACAACTATCTAGTAATGATAACAATACGTATAACATGCTAGAGTGGATTGGATATGACAATGAGGGATTTTTAGGAGATTGGAATGGTACCTCTTTTGTGCCTGGTTGGAGTGGTTTTGTAGATCTATATGATAATACAGGTATAGATGATACAAATGCATCTCAAATATCTACAGAAGGTTCGAGATTGGACTTTGCTGAGAGAACTATCTTCGCACTCTCAAATGGTGATGTAAATATGTCCGATCCTACTAATGATTATCCAGCTATAATATTTAAAAATGTATCTGATACTTTACCTCGATCTTATGGGTTGCATCCAACTGTAAATGATCATAATCTTACATATCGTATAGAGCGAAATGTAGGAGATACTGATATATTGCAGTTTGAGGAAGATGATGGTAACAAAACACTCTTTGAGCAGTATTATCTAGCGTGGAGTGCTTATGCGCTTGTTCCAGATACTGGTCCTAGTTCAAGTAATGATGATTTTAATTTAACCCTTCATTACAATTATCAACCTTGGCATGGAGAGAAATTTAATGATGCAAATACAAGTAAAAGAGTTATAGCAGAGCATGTTAGTACATTTAGATTTACACAAACAGGTAGCACAATACGGATTAAACTCTGTATAAGCGATAATAATAGGACAGGAACTCCTATTGGATTTTGTAAAGAGAAGGCAATATTTTGATGAGAAAAGGATTTAGTCTGATAACCGCAATTGTTATCTTAGTGACAGTGGCAACGCTTATGACACTTATGATGGGACTCTCTAGTGGTTCTGTTAAAAATACACTTGATCTTTATCTAAAAGAGCAAGCTGAGATATTATCTAGAAGTGCCACAGAGTATGCACTTTTGGCGATATCAGGACATGACAATACTCTTGATTGTATCGAAAATATAGATATGAGATACCCTGCTGATAATCCAACACATGATATAAACATGACGATACAGTATATTGGTAATGGTATTGTAAATTGTGCCAATATACTCTCAAATAACATAGAGACAAATGAATCAAATTTGACAGTTATAATAGATACTATTGTCACAGTTGATCAAGGTAGTACAGGTATCACAGAGCCTATACGCATACATCGTAGAACATTACAAAAACCTTAAAGATATCCATAATATATTTTTTATTAATTTAATACAAAATGAAATGAATTTACAGTACAATTGTAAAGTATATTTCATACAAGGAGATAATCATGAACATGAGTTTAGTTGGAAGACAACTTGAGTTAACAGAGGCAATGAAGGCACATATTACATCTGCAATTGAGTCTTTAAAAAAATATAATTTAGATATTATTTCTACAAGAGTAGCAGTTTCAGCAGATGAGAAAAATGGTAAAAAAGGTTTTTCAGTTGAGTTTTCGATAAATTTACCTCATAAAAATACTATCGTGGTCAAACAAAAAGATAAAGATGTTTATGCTGCTGTTGATTTAGCAGCTGAGAGAGCACAAAAAGTATTAAGACGACATCATGATAAGATTACAGCGCATAAAGCGATAAAAGTAAGTGAATTTGCAAATTTAAATATCCCTGATACTGACGATGAGAGCGCAATTGATAGTGAAGTTGATGAAATTGTTCCAATGGAGCTCGATCTCTACAAGCCAATGGATATAGAGGAAGCTCTTGATATGTTAAAAGAGAGTAATATGCAATTTTATATATTTAACGATAAAGAGGATAAGACTAGAGTCTTATATAAAAGAAAAGATAATAGATACGGCTTGTATTAAAAACAGTTTTAACGATACCCACTTTTGGGTGTCGTTTTTGGCACTAAAAACTTCTGCTCAACTAAAACATTAACAATATCTTTGAAAACTGGCACAGCACTTTGTGAAGCGAAGTAGACGTAGTTTTTAGATGATGGCTCTATTGTTGTAACTCCAATCGTATATCTTTTGTTGCTGTCATTAGCAAATCCAAAAAATGAGCTATTGTAAATATCCTCGTAAACACCTTTTACAGAGATATGAGCTGTTCCTGTTTTACCGCCAATCTTAAGACCATCTACATAAGCACCTTTTGCCGTGCCTTCTTTGACGACTTTTCGTAAAGTGTGATTTAAAATATACGCAATATCCTTTTCAAGTATCTTTTTACTTTTTTTATACTCAATTCTCTGTTTTACACCACTCGAAGTTCTCAAATATTTGCCGATGCTAGGTTTTATCCACTCTCCATCATTGTTAAAAACATTAAAGGCAGACAAAAGTTGAAAAAAGTTTACTTTCATTCCATATCCATATGAAGCTGTCGCTTTATAAGTGCTATGTTTTAGTTGATGAATATTTGGAATAGAACCACTTAATTCATCTGATATATCTATACCTGTTTTTCGTGAAAAGCCAAATTCTCTTAAGCCTTGAAAAAAGTCAATTTCATCAAGTTTTTGAGAAATTTTAGCCATTCCTATATTGCTTGAGTGTACGATAATATTTTCAACACTCAAATAGTCATATTTGTGTTCATCTGTAATTATCTTATTACCCAATTTATACCTACCGTTTTCAGTATTTATAATATCATATGGATGAATTTTTCTCTCTTTTAAAAGTAGTGAAAAGATGATAGGTTTAAGAACAGAGCCTGGCTCAAACGTATAACGAGTTGCTGAGATAGTGGTACTAGCAATATCGGTAATTTTTGCAGGATTATATCGTCTAGAACTTGCAATTGCTACAATCTCTCCAGTTTCACTCTCCATAACAGAAGCTATAATCTCTTTTGCATTGGTTCTATCTCTTTGTCTGTCAACTACTTTTTCAATACTTTTTTGAAGTTTTATATCGATACTTGTAATGACATCTAATCCATCAACACGAGTTTTAACTTCGCTATTTTTATCTAAAATGATATTATGGTTAACATCTTTTCTACCTATGATTTCAGTACTCTTGATACCGCTAAGCTCTCTATCATAAAATTTTTCTAGACCATATTTGCCTTTAACAGTTTTGTAGTTTTTTATCTCATTTTTATGCATAAATCCGATAATGGGAGAGAGGGTATCTTTCATAGGAAATTGGCGATATTCACCACTCTCTGTAACAGATAATGCATGTAAAAAAGAGTAACCAGTGACTGGATCAACATAGCGTTTTAGTACACCATATCTGTTGAGGTTTGCTCTTAATTGTTTAACATAACGAGCAGATTTTGAGTCTAGTGAATATGTAATTTTAACAAAACCAAAGTGAGATTTTAGTTTGTCACGTACATCATGTTCATCCATCTTGCTGAAAATGGAAAAAAGTTTAACAAATAGATCAAATTTATCAGGGTCAATATTTCTAGTATCTATCTCTGCACAGTAGAGTTTTTTGCTAGCACTTATAGTAAAATCATTTTTACTATATATACCACCTCTTAATGCAATATCCCTCTCAGTTTTTGTAAGATTTGGTAGTTTTTTATCATCACTTATTATAATCTTTAAAAATGCTCCAATAAGAATAAGAAACAGTATAAAAACGATAAAAAAGATAAAGGCTATTTTGAATTTCTTACTCTCATCTTGGTTCATTCATTAATTATATTGAAATGTAGTTAAACTATTGATAACTACATTTCAATATTGATTATTAAATTGGAGTTTTAAGAATCTCTTTATAAGCGTTAAGTGCTTTGTTTCGAACTTCAAGCATAACTTTCATGCTCATCTCTGCTTTACCGATTGTGATAGCCGTAGTATGTAGATCTTTTACACGACCTGTGGCTACATCACTTAGGGCTGATTGAGCTTTTATCTGTTTGTCATTAAGTTCATTCAAAGAGTCACTTAAAATTGAGAAAAAGTCACTTCCGCTTTCTACATTTTTACTTTTTGATAGAGCGTTTTGTGCTGTTATTGGTGAGAGTGCATCAATTGTTTTTATCATTTTTTATCCTTCTATCCTTTTAACATTTCAAGAGCACTCTGTGCCATAGATTTTGAGCTTTGAAATGCTGCTACATTTGCTTGATACGCTCTAGTTGCTTCTACTAAATCGGCCATTTCAATAACTGGGTTAACATTTGGCAGAGAAATATACCCATTTGCATCAGCGTCAGGATGCGATGGGTCAAACCGTAATTTAAAAGGCGTATCATCACGAATAACTTTATCTACTATAACACTCATAAGAGGAGGATTTGCAAACTCTGTTGCATATGGATCATCGATAGGGTTTTCATCTCTTGTAAATCCATTTAACTCTCTACTTAAAAGCGCTTCAAAATCAACCGCTTTAAAGACTGCTTCGCGTCTTCTATATGGTCCACCTTCCTCTGTTCTTGTTGTATTTGCATTGGCGATATTTGAACTTATTAGATTGATTCTAAATCTTTGAGCTGAAAGCCCATATCCACTAATGTCAAATCCATTTAAAAATGCCATTTTATACTCCCTTAGTAGATTTTTTCAAAACTCTACTGTACTTTACTTGATGCATCAATTACACTTTTTAAGATCATTGAGTTCTTTTTCCTAGCTGAGATTAGAGCGTTGTACATCATAGCGTTTTTACTCATCTCTGTTGACTCTATATCAAGATCAACACTGTTTCCATCATTTCGAGTTGGATGTGTGCCTCTGAAAAAAACCTCTGCCTCTTTTACTCCATCACCTTCAATAGGACTCATATGCATATGGTGTGTTTTTGCCATTGCAGGTTGTGGTGAGATATTTGCAAGTTTGTCTGCCTCTTTAGCTAAAACATTTTCAAAACTTATATCTCTAGCTCTATAAAAAGGTGTATC
>CAYUSV010000068.1:0-10439 GCA_964447385.1 uncultured Campylobacterales bacterium
TGCACAAGAGGGTGTAAATATCGCTTTTACATATAACTCAAATGAAGAAGAAGCTACTAAAATTGTAGCTGATTTACAAGAGAAATATGAAATAAAAGCAAGAGCGTATCAGCTAGATATATTAGAGCCGTTGACATATAAAGATATGTACAAAAAAATTGATGAAGATTTTGATAGAGTTGATTATTTTATCTCAAATGCCATGATTTATGGGCGCGCTGTAGTTGGCGGATATGGTAAATTTATGAGATTAAAACCAAGAGGTTTGAACAATATCTACACAGCAACGGTTAACGCTTTTGTCATAGGAGCACAAGAGGCTGCTAAACGGATGCAAAAAGTTGGTGGTGGGTCAATCATTTCAATGTCATCTACTGGAAATTTAACTTATATAGATAATTACGCAGGACACGGCACAAATAAAGCAGCAGTTGAAACGATGGTTCGTTATGCTGCAACTGAACTTGGAGAGATGGGAATTAGGGTAAATGCTGTAAGTGGAGGGCCTATCGATACAGATGCTCTAAAAGCTTTTACAAACTATGAAGAGGTTAAAGAGAAAACAGCAACACTATCACCACTAAATCGTATGGGAGAACCTGAAGATATAGCAGGTGCTTGTCTATTTTTATGCTCAAACGAAGCTAGTTGGATCACAGCACAAACACTTGTAGTCGATGGGGGAACATCATTTCAATCAACATGTTAAACCTACCAAATCTATTAGCACTTTTTAGGATAGCCTTGGCACCTTTAATGTTTTGGTTGTTGGTTGATAGGGACAATCCTATTTTTGCCGATATTGATGTAAGTTGGCTTGATTTTATAGCGGCTTTTGTATTTGTTATCGCTAGTGTGACTGATTTTTTTGATGGCTTTATAGCTAGGAGTTGGGATCAAATTACAAAACTTGGCGCTATTTTAGACCCACTTGCTGATAAGATGCTTCTTCTTGCGGCATTTTTAGGGCTTGTTTTTATAGACAGAGCGAGTCCGTGGGCAATATTTATCATTTTGACGCGTGAGTTTTTTATAACCGGTCTTAGAGTTTCAGCTGCAAGTGAAGGTAAAAGTGTCAGCTCTACCCTAGCTGGAAAAACAAAAACTGTTGTGCAGATGATAGCTGTTGGATTTTTACTGATGAATTGGCCTTATGCCTCACAGATTTTATGGATTGCTGTCGCACTTACAATTTACTCAGGATTTGAATATATAAAAGGATATCTAAAATAATGGGAATTTTAACCTCTTTACTGGTACTTTCTGCACTTATCATTTTTCATGAATGGGGGCATTTTTTGGCCGCTCGATACTTTGGAGTAAAGGTTGAAGAGTTTGGTCTTGGGATTCCAATCCTTGTCACTAAACCTATTGCAAAGAAAAAATGGGGAGATACTACCTACTCTTTGTATCCTATGCTTTTAGGTGGTTTTGTTCGTATGAAAGGACAAGATGATTTTGATTTGAGTAAAAAGAGTGACGAACCAGATAGCTACATGTCAAAAAAACCTTGGCAAAAAATTGTTATATTGTTAGCTGGTCCTTTTGCAAATATACTGTTAGCTTTTTTACTCTATATAGCTATAGCATTTTTAGGTGCAGAAAAGCTAGCTCCAGTCATCGGTGCAACAACAGAAAATTCACCAGCACAAACGGCAGGAATTGAGCCAAAAGATAAACTCTTAGCGATTAACGGAGAAAAAATTACAACATGGAATGATTTGAGTGATATCATCAAAAATTCACAAGGATCACTTTATATACAGCTACAAAGAGAACAAAAGATCTTAAACCTTACAATAACACCAAAGATAAATGAAGCAAAAACAATATTTGGCGAAACGATACAAAAAAAGATGATAGGTATTGCTCCAAGCGGAGAATTTATAACCCTTGAGTTTAACTCTGTGGGTGAAGTTTTATCTTATGCATGGAGTGAAACTATCTGGGCAACAACCATAATCGCACAAAGCCTTCAAAAGCTAATAGAAGGAGTTATACCTATGGATCAGATGGGTGGTGTTGTCTCTATTGTCGATGTTACAGCACAAGCAAGTGCTATAGGTCTTGCCACACTATTTGCATTGGCTGCTCTTATATCTGTAAATCTTGGCATATTAAACCTACTACCTATACCAGCCCTTGATGGTGGGCATATTATGTTTAACCTTTATGAGATGATTACAAAAAAAGCACCAAGTGAAAAAGTATTTTATAACATGTCAGTTGTTGGGTGGGTGTTGTTGTTATCGTTGATGGTATTTACAACATATAATGATATAGTAAGACTTATAGGAGATTGATTATGAACATTTATGAAGAGAATTTTGATAGAGTTTTAAGAGAGATTGAAGAGATAAGAGTAGAGACTAATGAACATCAGATAATTAAGATAATCGCTGCAAGTAAATATGTCACAAGCAAAGAGATAGAATCTTTTTACAAAGTTGGACACAGAGCCTATGGTGAAAATAGAGTTCAAGAGCTAAAAACCAAAGCAGATGAACTAAAAGAGTATCCAATTGAGTGGCATTTCATCGGAAGGGTGCAAAGCAACAAAATAAATGCACTATTAGACATATCTACATCTTTAATACACTCATGTGAGAGTTTTGATATGGCACAAGAGATCGATAAAAGAGCTATGGTAAAAGGTGTAAAGCCAAATATACTACTACAGATAAACAGCGCAAATGAACAGAGCAAAGCTGGAATCAACCCAAAAAGCGCAATAGAGACATATCTAAAAATCAAAGAAGAGTTAAAAAATGTCACTTTAAAAGGTGTCATGAGTATAGGAGCACATACAAAAGATCAAAAAGAGATTCAAAATAGTTTTGAAACTACTTATAAAATCTTTGACTCACTCCAAAAAGACGGTGCAAAGTATTGTTCAATGGGAATGAGTGGTGACTATAAAATAGCTGTAAAATGTGGCTCAAATATGCTTCGTTTGGGATCTATCCTATTTAAAGAGAATTAAAAGTCAAGAAAGCAATACAACTTTCTTGACTTTTATCCAGCGCAATGATTATTTTACAGCGTCCATAAGTTTACTCGCTGCTCCGTCAGTTTTTTTATCAGCCACATCTACTGCTTTATCAATAGCTTTATCTTTTAAAGATGTTTCACTAGTTGCTTTAGTAGCCTCTTTTTTCTCCGCCGTACCAGTTACACTTTTAGCGCCATCTACTACTTTATTAGTAGCACCTTTTGCACCATCCACTACAGAACTTGTTGCACTTTTTGCAGCATTTGTTACTGGATTATCAGTGATTGCTGAACAACCTGTTAGCATAGCTACAGCTACTGCTGTTGATAAAATGATTTTCATCATTATCTCCTTTTATGTTAATATTTATCTTGGAATTAAGACAGTAAAGATTGTATTTATTTTTAGCTTTATAGGTTATGAAAATATTGCTCTAATTAAATAGATTAAATTTTTATAGAAAGATAGTTTTGGGAATAATTTTGGTACAATGAGTACATTATTGGAGCATGTTATGACATTTGAAAGATTGCTTAAACTGTTTGCGATTACAATCGCGGTGGTGGCTATCGTGTTTATTCTTACAAAATAACTATTCATAAATTTCTGATCTTTTAAAATACCCTTTTTCCACACCGCTATCTATAAATTGTTGCGTCTTTTTAAATAGTTCTTTGTATTGCAAGTTTTTTTCATCATGATTTTTGAGGGTTTTTTTGTACATGTAATATGCATAAAATATGATAAAAATATATGCCCCATAGATAAGTGCTGGAAAGCTGCGGTAAACATCAGTAAAAAGTCCAAAAAAGTTATGTATTGTAAATATCCCAAATACAGCTAAAGAGCCTATCCAAATGGGATATGCACTATCATTAGAGCCTAGAGAATACTTTTCCAACGCTCTTAGAGTCTCTGCATTTTTATTTATCTCTGTTTTTATTTTCAAAAATTCGTCATTCTCATTTTGCTCTATAATAAACTCTTTTAGATGGATATTTGAGATTTCTATATCTTTGTTAAGTTTTCTATACTCATCTAAATGTTTTGGATATTTGAGCAAAAGAGCTCTTATCTGTTTCTCATCCAACTCTTTTTTGCCGGACTCTTCTAGCATCTCATCATAGATATAGCTAAAGAGTCCATCTGTTTTTATCTGTTTCGGTACTTTTTCAAGATTTACCACTATGAGCTCTTAATTTTCTACTGTTTTTGCTGCTGGTATTGCATCTGTAGTTTTTAGTTTAGTTGGTTTATATATCCCAATAAGACCCTTAACTCCAACACTCATAATGACATTAAACATAAAAATAACCCAAGCCAATAGCAACATCAATCCACAAATACCAGCTAATATCATGTAGGTATTAAACTCACCATTTAAATACATCGAGCGTCTAAGCATTCCATCAATTCCTGCCATTCCCATGAAAGCTCCCATACCAATTCCACCTACTAAATGCAACCAAAAGTGTATATCTGCTAACTTTTGACTATATAGTTTTGCACCGTTTGTAAGAATAGGAAATAGAGTATATATAACTGCATATAGAGTCATAGTAAGTCCTACAAGTATTGCTACATGAACATGAGGTCCTATGATCCATTGAGTGTTGTGTAAAACTCTGTTTAATCCAATATCCGCTTGAAGTATTCCAGCTGGAACTGCTAAAGCAAATCCAAGCATACCTGCAAGCAAAAACTTTAACTCATTTGTCATCTTAAGGGGTCTAGCACGCCAAAGAGTCATAAGTGTGATAAATATAGCAATTCCCTGCGTTACAAGCTCAAACGCAGTTACCATCTCACCTGAGACTACTTTCATAAGGTTTGGTTGTCCCTGATCTGAAAGAAGGTGATGTGACCAAACTGCCCATGAAACTACAAGTTCTACCAAAAGTGCAGCTCTTGCTATATTTTCCATAAAGAGTTTTTTACCAGTTATAAGCATAGCAAGAAGATACCAAGTACCTGCAACATAGATCAATACAAGTCCATCAGCAATTAGATCTAGCCCCCACCAAAAATAGTTTTTATACAAAAGTGCATCAACCGCTTTATAATCAAGTGAAATACCACCCATCTCAGAAAAGATATAGACAAGTATCAATATCCCACAACTTAAAATCACTAAAGCATCTAAAAAAGTATCAATTGTCCCTCTAAATATAGCAACAACAGGCAGAGAAACTGCCGGTTCTTTTGCATATGGAGGTTTTCCTTTTGCTTTATTGATTAGGTTTAACAACCCATCAATACCAAAAGCTGAAATTAAAAGTGGTTTTATCTCTCTTTTTTCACCAGGTTTTGCTGAAAATATTGTTCCATAAAGATTTACTATAAAAAAAATTGTTCCAACCATGATAAGTGCGATACCGATGATAAACATAGCTCCACCTATTAAAGAAAATTGTTTAAAATCAACAGGAAGTGGCCAATATAGCGTATACAAAGGAGCATATTGGTATACAAAACCAGCAAGCCATGCGAGCACTGCACCACCACCAATCAACATCCAAGTTGCATTTGCAATTTTAATACTATAAAGTGGTTTTTTCATCAAATATGGTACTAAAAATGTAAATGCACCAAAAACTATCATGTAAGTTGATCCAAAAATTCCTATAATCGGATGTACTGTCATAATTGAGAAGAAATGTTTGTCATCAATTGCTTCTATCGGTGTAATTTGAGCAGCCCTCATCAACATACCTTCTAATGCAGCAAGTCCATAAAAAAGCAATCCGACAATAACTGCTCTAAGAGTTACTTTTTGTAAAGGGGTCATAGAGTCTGGATTAAAAACTCCACCCTCTCCCTCAATTAATGTTTTTTTTAAACTCATATCAATCTCTCCTTAGCTTTTTTCGCTGACATCACAGCCTCTGACTTCAACAGCTTTTTTTATAAACATCTTTGCACCCTTTGGACCTGAATACTCAGTAGATCTTATGTCATAAATTCCATTCTTATGAAATTGCCAAAGAAGATCATTTCTGCTTCCAGGAACAACTTGCATCTGAAAAACCATCGTACCGTTTTGTCTAAAAAGACCAAAACCATAAGTTAAATCTTTTGAGTCAAGCTCAAACAAAACTTTTTGCTCACACTCAATTATCATCTTTTGTTTAGGCAATTTAAACTTATGATCAGCTACCTCAATATGAAAAATTTGATCATTTGTGATATTATCCCTTTTAAGATCCATCTCAACCCATGGAACTTTATTAAATGTTAAAATATGTATAGAAACCCCAACAAAAACCAGCAGTGCAATAAATCCATAAAATGGAACTCTTATAATTCCTTTTGGTTTATCTTTAGCAATCAAACTATAAGCAAACCAAGAAAATAGGGACATGATAATAAGTGTATAAATTGTATATGCAACTTTCAGTGTACTAAGTACATCTAATGAATCAGCCATAAAACCTCCTTGTGAGTTAATTACAATCTCATATTATAACTTTCTATTTAGTGGTTTTTTCTTGACTTTGGTCAATATTTTTAACTATTTTATGCAAAATAATGATTAATTTTTAACCAATTTTTAACTATATCATTATATTATTATCTATTTTTTATACACCGATAAAATATTATTATACAAACCAATCTTATTTTAAATTAATTAAAAAATTTTAATATTTTTTATGGTAGTATCCTAAATACTATATACGTAGGATACTTATTATAAAATGGACTTTAAAACTTTATACCCCTATACCAAAAATTTACATCTGCTCTATGTTGAAGATGATGAAGAGGTTATAAAACAAAGTAAAGAACTATTTGAGCTATTTTTTGCAAGTGTCACTATATGTGTAGATGGTCAAAAGGCTTTAGAGAGCTATAAAGCTCAAATATATCTTAAAAATCGCCAGTTTGATATAATTATCACAGATATCAACATGCCAAACTTAAACGGCATTGATATGATAGAAGAGATACTTAAAATTAACCCAAAACAGTATATATCTGTTGTGTCCGCGCAAAATGAATCTTCGTCTCTTTTAAAACTGATAAACTTAGGAGTTGATAGTTTTTTATTAAAACCCCTAAAAGAGAAACAGCTTATTCAGACACTTTATAAAATATCTAAAAATATAAACAATGAGATGATTTCACTTCGTTACCATACGAAGATGGCTACATCAAATGAATCTTTAGAGCTTGAAGTCAAAAAAAGAACACACGCACTTAAAATTCAACTCTATACAGATCACTTAACAGGTCTTAAAAATCGTATTGCACTAAGTCGTGATATTGAAAGAAACGAATACAAAATACTAGCACTCATAGATATAGATCGTCTACGATTTATCAATGACCTATATGGTGCTGATGTTGGAAATCAAATTATAAAACAGTTTGCAGATATTTTAGAACTTTATACACTTCAAGCCAATTATGTACTTTATCGAGCATCTGGTGATGAATTTGCAATCTGCTCTTTGGATTTAAATTTTGAAAATTTTGAAAATTTCATTAAAACATTAAGTAGCTTTATCACTCATTTACCACTGCATATCCAAAAGTTATCTGAAGAGATTTATATTGATGCCACTATTGGTGTATCATTTGAAAAGGAGTCTCTCTTAACGCATGCTAATATCGCGTTGAAATTTGCTAAAACAAATCAAAAACCATTTGTTATATATAAAGAGTCAATGAGTACAATAAAAATGATGCAAAATACCCTGCTATGGAAACAAAAAATTCAATATGCACTTGAAAATGACAATATTGTTCCTGTTTTTCAACCAATTGTAAACGCTAAAGGAGTAATAGTAAAATATGAAACCTTAATGCGCTTAAAATATTTTGAAAATGGAAAAGAGAAACTGATAACCCCATACTTTTTCTTAAAAACAGCCATTGCTACAAAACAGTATGCAAAACTTTCAAAAAGAATAATTAAAAAAGCTCTAAAACACCTCATAGAAAACCATTGCATACTCTCTATCAATTTAACATATAGTGATTTTATTGATCAAGATATTATAGATTTACTTACAGATACACTAGAAACATATGATATTGGTGATAGATTAATTTTTGAAATTGTAGAGAGTGAAGATATCAAAGATTATCAACTACTACAACATTTTTTACAGAAATTTAAAAGATATGGCGTTAAAATTGCTATAGATGATTTTGGTAGTGGTTTTTCAAACTTTGGACATATTATGCAGACAAATCCTGATTATATTAAGATAGATGGATCTATCATAAAAAATATCGATACAGACTGTCAAGTTCAAACTTTAGTTAGGGCAATTACTCAAATTGCAAATGAGTTAAATGTTAAATTAATTGCTGAGTTTGTTCACTCAAAAGAGGTATTTGAGAAACTACAAGAGTTTAATATTGATGAATATCAGGGATACTATTTTTTTGAGCCATCTCTTGCTTTAGAACGAAAAGAAAACATAACATAGTTTATGATACAAAAACTTTTTTTAATAACTCTATTTTTACTTATCTCACCAACATTAAACGCTTCACAAATGGAGAGCATCTCAATTCAACTAAAATGGAAACACTCTTTCCAATTTGCTGGATACTATGCAGCCCTAGAGAAAGGATTTTATGCTGATGAGGGACTCTTGGTTACTCTTAAAGAGATAGATATGAATCAAAACTCCATACAAAATGTAGTAAATGGAAAATCCCAATATGGAGTATCTGATGGCTCATTGGTTGTACATAAGCTCAAAAAAATCCCTGTTGTATTAGTATCACAAATTTTTCAGAATTCTCCTTTGGTTTTAATTTCACATCGTGATTCAAACATCACTACCCCATATGACATGAACGGCAAAAGAATCATGTATTCACTAGGTGGAACTGGTGGCGCCGCTTTTAATGCACTTTTTCGCAAAACTATAAAAACTACTAATGATTTTAAAATGTTTGAATTTTCAAGCTATCAAGATTTTATCGATAGAAAAATTGATATAATTTCAGCCTACTCTACCTCACAACCATATTGGCTTAAAAAACAGGGAATTGAAGTCAATATTATCGATCCTAAAAGTTATGGTATCAGTTTTTATGGAGACAATCTTTTTACTAGTGAAAAAGAGCTTATAGAACATCCCCTGCGTGTTGAAAAGATGAGGCGTGCAACTCTAAAAGGGTGGGAGTATGCACTCTCTAACCAAAATGAAATTATCGATATAATTCTTAAAAAATATGCTCCAAAAAAAGAGAGAGACTTTTTAGAATTTGAAGCAAGAAGTACTTACCAAATGATTATACCAGATCTTATTGATATTGGAAGTTTCAGCAAAGATAAATATAAACAAGTAGCAAAAACTTACTATCAACTAGGACTTGTAAAAAGTGATAAAATTGAAGATAGTTTTTTTTATACCCCAAATTCAAAACATGCGGTATTAAGTGAAAAAGAGAGGATATGGATAAAAAAACACCCTATAATTAAAGTCGGAGGAGGACCTGACTGGGCACCTTTTGACTTTGTAAATAAAAAAGGTAAGTACAATGGAATTGCCAACGATTATCTTGCTCTAATCTCTAAAAAAACGGGACTTAAATTTGATATTATTGTTGATAAATGGAGCAACAATCTAAAAAAGATGAAAGATGGCAAAATTGATCTTTTACACGCAATCTACTATACAGGTAAGAGAGCAACTTACATGAACTACACTTCACCCTATTTTGAGATGTTAGACTACTTTTTTATCCGCTCTGATTTAAATGTCAAAACTATAGATGATTTAAATGGTAAAAGAGTAGCTGTTCCAAAAGGTTATGCCCATGGTAATATATTAAAAAAAGAGTTTCCTCTCATTAAAATTGTTACAGTTGAAACTTTTTCACAATCAATAGACGCAGTTTTAGAAAACAGAGCTGATATAATATTTGATACCTATGCAGTTCTCTCTTATGTCTTAAAAAAAGAGGGGATAAATACAATCATTCCATTTAAATCATATCGTGGTCACGGCATGATGAAATTACACATGAGCACACATAAAGACAACCCTATGCTTGCTAAAATTATTGATAAGGCTCTTATTGCAATAAATGACGATGAGGAAAAAAAGATTTACGATAGGTGGATCAATAAAAACATTCATATCTTACCTCAAAAAATTCAACTGACTGATACTGAAAAAATGTGGCTTAGCTATAACCCAAATATCTCATTTGCTGGAGATCCTGATTGGATGCCTTTTGAATCTTTTGACGAAAAAGGCAACTATAAGGGAATTGTTTCTGATTATTTAAAAGAGTTGGAAAAAAGAATTGATATCTCTTTTAAGCCAAAAGTGGTAAAAAGTTGGCATGAAACTTTAAAGCTAGCAAAAAAAGGGAGTGTTGATATTATCTCTGGAGATATAGCTGATGAAGTTATTAAACAAAAATATAACCCAATTACACCATATTTTAAAACACCAATTGTAATTATTACAAA
>CAYUSV010000069.1:0-5994 GCA_964447385.1 uncultured Campylobacterales bacterium
CACACAGAACGAAAGCTTTGAGATTGGCTAAATTGGTTTTGCAATCGTTCTAGTAGATAAGTAGCAGTCCAGAACTCATTTCATTAAAATGTGAAATTAGTTCTGGACTGCTACTTATGATACTTTATCGAACTCAGGTTTATATATTTTGTACTTTCTCTTCTAGATTTACAACACTAGCAGAGACTTCTTGAGAGAGTGTTGATAAATGTGTGATATTTTTACTGTTTTTTTGTGAAGTCTCTTTAGCTTGATCGATGAGTATTTCAATGTTTTTTATACTTTTTTCAGTATCTGAAGATTTTTGTGCACTTTGGGTGCTAATTTGTGAAGCTTTGTTTATATAGCCGATGCTCTCGTCAATTTTATTATTTGTATTTTGTGTTGTTTGCACAATTTGTTCAAACTCTTTCATGCCGTCTTGCATTTGTGTAGTCACACTATTTATGCTTTGTACTATTACACTGATAGTTGTATTTATATCTGCTAAAGATTTTTGTGTTCTCTCTGCTAGTTGTCGCACTTCATCTGCAACTACTGCAAAACCTCTTCCATGTTCGCCGGCTCTTGCTGCTTCAATTGCTGCATTTAGTGCCAAAAGATTTGTTTGATCAGCAATATCACCAATAATATTTAAAACACCTTTGACCTCTTCTGATTGATGAAGTAACTGTTGTAAATCTTCATTGATTTTATGTTCATTATCATTTTTGTTAGATACCTCATGACTTAGATCATCAAGATCCTTTTGTGTTTGTATAAGTATTGTTGTTGCCTCTTGAATACTTATATGTGCCTCTTTTGAGAGTGCTCCATTTTCAAGACTATCTTCTATCGTATTTTTAAGATTATTTTTTGATTGATCTATGGCATTTTGAAGATCAAGAGCTTGTGATTTTATTTTATTTGACAGTTCAGACATCTCAATAGTAAGCTCTTTTGTTCTTGTGGCATCGTCGGTAATATTTAGAGTGTTAGAGATTTTGTGTGAAAAATCATTGATTAAATGTGCTATATGGCTATATTCGCTTGAATATTTTAAATTTAAGTTAAATTTTTTATGAACACTAAGATTTGAGAGATACTCTGTCATCTTGTTCGCAGCATCTACTCCATTTTTTTTCTCATCTAAATCATGTAGTAAAATTACTGCGGCAACAACATATTGCACAACAGATCCAATGATATTTTCTGTAAAAAAGAGTCCATTTATAATTAGTAGTACAATACCCACATAGTGTATAAATCTCATTCTAAAAAAAAGTGAATTGATAATTGAATTGTCCATCTGTTTTATCCTTTAGTATAGTTAATAAAAATCAGATCGACAGTTTTAATAAAATAATTAGAATTAGACTTCTTTAATGTTGTTGATTGTAAAAGGTGTAGAGTTTTGTAAGGCATGGTGCAAAGTACCATACCTTACGGGTGTTAATATTATTTTAAAATTTCTCTTGCATGTATAGGTTGAAGTGGGCGGTTATTTTCCCCCATGATAGCACTAAACGCGGCTAACTCTTCTTTTGAGGCTTCAACTGGAGTTTTTAAAACAAACCATCTGACACCCTCACTACAAGGTGGAGTAGTTAAAGATCCAGCAAATCTATAATAGTCTCTATTTACAGGAAGAAAATCATAAACATTTAATTTTGCCTCTGTTAAATCCGTATGATCTTTTGCTTTTTTTGGGATATTTGTGACAAGAGTTTTTATAAATGGATTGCTTTTATTACTCTCATTGAACATAATTCCTACAACTGCTAATGCACCATCTTCGCTTGCGTGTACAAGATGTACTTCCATAGGGTGACTTTTACCATCAACATGATTTTCACTTGGTGTATGAAAATGAAACTGTTTGAGTTCAAAAACTTTATTATCAACTGTTAAGTTACTCCCTTTGTCAATATTTACTTGAATAGTATGACCATTGTTTACAAAATCTTTTGCAAGTGCTTTGTAGTCAAATTTTAAAGCTTCCATGTCAGCTTCTGTATGGTCTGTGATATCTATTGGTGATTGATGTTTTCCCTCTTTACACATCATATATTTAGCAGAAAGTTCGCCCCAATACTCTGGTCCTTCGACTCCACCATAACCCCATTTTGAAGCACCATCCGCTGATGCAAGTAGTGAAGTAGTAGCAATAAGCGCTACAGTTGTTAAAAGTTTTTTCATCTATTCTCCTTGTTTTTAAATTACAATTATGAGTATAGAGTTTTTTAACTTAAAGAATTATAAGATTATCTAATCCTTAGAATATCTCCAAAGGGAACATCAATCTTCTCTGGCATGACCCAAAGCATATCGTATGTAGGCGCAAAGAGTGGAAAAGATCCAAACCCATCAGTAAAATATACTACTATTTGAACATCAGGTATATTTTTATCTACATACTCAAAAAGTGGACGAAAATCAGTGCCTCCACCACCTACTGCTTTATACTCTATTTTATCTCCGGGATAAAAAACTTTATGGCTGTGTATCTTTGCACCACACTCTATAAGATCAATCTCATAAGATCTAAAACTCTCACAGATGGATTGAAAGTGCGCAAAGAAAGTTGCTAAAAGCTCTTTGTCGATTGAGCCTGAAGTATCGATAGCAACAACAATTTTTAGTAGTTCGCTTTTAAGTGAAGGCAGAGAAAATCCTTGATGGATATACTTTTTATTTGGAGGGAAAAATTGATAATCCTCTTTGGCATGAAGATTTAGATAACGATGAAGCTCATCTCTCCAGTCGATTGTATCTATAAAAAATTCAGGAAATACTCTTTTTAAATCTTTTGGTAAATCTCCTTGGTTTTTTATCTTTTGGGTTACTTGGCTTAGAAACTCTTCATCGTTGCTCTCTTTGTCACTTGATGATACTTTCTGTTTTTCTCTGTTTTTTTTCTCTTGTTTGCTAAACTCTTTTTCATCTATCTCACTCTCTAAGATAGCATAAATCTCTTCAGCATACAGTCCATCAAATCGTTTATCAAGATTGATTTTCTTAGGTGCAAACAGGTCATTTTTTACTAAAATTGAGTTGATTGCATAATCAGTCGCCAACTGCCAAAGCCAATCTTCTCTTTTGTTTATTCTGTTTTTATGACTCAAAGCATAGTGCATAGCAGAGCTTGCGAGTACGAACTCTACCTCTTGTGTCGTTAGCTCTTTTAGATAATCACTGTTGTATTTAAAACTAGCCCCATCGCTACTAAAAGCTTCTATATCATCATCTATTTCAATTTTTAATGAACTTGCAATTGACCCAAAATAGGGATGCTCTAGCATGAGTTTTGCTTTTGCAATTTGGAGTTTTTGTTCTGCTTTCATGAGAGAAGATAACTAAACTTTCGCACCCACTCTTCCCAAGATGGTGCGTTTTCTACATTTATGCCATTTTTTTGCATATCTTTAACTAACATGATAGAAAATTCTCCGGGAAGATTTAGTGAAAATTTTAACACATTATCAACCTTCTCTTTTTTGTTTGTCTCTACAAGATGATTTGTAAGCCCCGCACATAGAGCAAACAGTACTTTATGATCATCTTCATCTAAACTCTCTATCTTAGCATCTGCAATTTTTTCTATATCCGGCAATCTATCCATGACTTTTCTAAAACTCATAAACTCCACACTGCACTCTTTTCCAATAGCTCCTGAGATTGACTCAAAAAGTAGTTTTTCATCTAGGTTTGATTTTAAAATTTTATCGACATACTCCCATGATCTTGGAGTTGGAAAGCTTTTTTCATTTTTATTTGGATCAAAATCAAAAAGTTTTCTCTTATCAAAGCTTAAAAAGCCTATCACCGCTAAATCTATCTTATTTGCAAATGCCCAAAGTTTCCAATCATAAAAATCAATACTCATATGAAGATGTACAAAACGGTTAGCAAGAGGCGGAGGCATACGATAGGTAACTCCTCTGTCATTTTCACGATTTCCAGCAGCAACTATACTCCAACCAATAGGCAGAGAATAATCCCCAACTTTTCTATCAAGCACAAGTTGATAAGCAGAAGCTTGAACCGATGGAGCAGCTGTGTTTATCTCATCTAAAAACAAAATCCCTTTAGAGTTTTTATCTTTTGGCAAAAAGTTTGGAGCTGCCCAGACAGCTTGGTTGTTCTCTTTGTCAAAAAATGGAATTCCTTTTAGATCAGTTGGATCAAGCAAAGAGAGACGAAGATCGATAAAATCTAACTCTAAATTATCTGCAATCTGCTTAACAACGGAAGATTTACCGATACCTGGAGGTCCCCAGATAAAGACTGGAAGATTTGCTTTTGTAAAGTGTTTTAGTGTGTTATAAATGTCTGTTATTTTCATCTTATACCTAAGTTGTTTAATATATTTTCTGTAAAAGTTCTATTATCTTTTAGATTGTTCATAAGTCTTGTGTCAAGTTGAAGTTGTTGTAGGTGTTCTATCTTGGTTGATTCATTTAGTGCTAAATGCTCATTTATCTCAAAAACATCCCTGTTGTATAGCTCCTCTAACATCTCTTTTGTTGCATTTTTGTTTATAGCAATTGCCTTATCTATCTCAAAATCATTTTTTGTATATAACTCTTTTAAGATATTTATAGGAAGGTTTTTGTTTGATGCAAGATATGGGAAAAGTTCAAAAAGTTTGAGTTCATAGAGCTTTTGCAGATGCTCTGATCCTAAAGTATTGTTTGAGCTAAGCATCTGTAGTGTCTGGATATCTTTTTTCTCTATGAGTAACTCTATCACATCATGTGAGAGATTTTCATTTGCCCCGATATTGTGATGAAGCTCTTTTAGTTTAGAAAAACGAACCCTATCTATCTTTTGAGCAAAGAGAAGATAAGGCAGCAGAAAATTTTCTTTTAAAAGCTCTTCAAAGATAGAATCACTTAAGTTTTTATTTAACGATAGAGCTATTTTAGTATCTGCGTCTGCACGAGATAGAAGCCTGGAGGCTATACTCTCATCTAAAAGAGAATTTTGTGCTAAAAAATAGTCAACCCCTCTATCATCTAGTCTTAGTAATCTATCTAAAGTTTTACTGTTTATATACTCATTTGTTGCTAATGCTTCTTTGATATTTACAGGTCTTTTATCTCCTCTACGGCTCTGTTTTACGCTTATCTGCGGTAGAGTAAAAAGAGCTTCTAAAACATCTGCATCTTTGCTGATGATAGCAATTTCAAAGATAGAGATAGGAGAGTGAAAAGTAGCAGGGTCAAATCTATCTTTTTTGTAAAAGCGTTTTGCAAAAAGTGTACAAACCTCCATGTTTTCACTACTCTCAAACAATCCATCTTCACCCCAGTCATACATACGAAAAAGTTTTATAAAGAGTCTATCTTCAAGATGGTTGTTTCGTAAAAGTCGAAAAAGTCTATCTTGGTTGTTTGAGAGTTTAAGACTCATCAAGATTGAGTCTGAGTTTAGTTTCAAAGCGTAGAGCTTTTCAAACTCCTCTGTTTTAAAAGAGGGTATCTTCTTTTTATAAGCCTCATAAGCAATCTCCTCTTCAAGAGGTGAGATAATGGTACTCTCTATAACCATTTTTACATTTTCATTTAATGTATCTGTATAAGTTATATCAAATTTTTCTAAAAAAATCTCTATCTCCTCTTTGGTTAGCGAATGCACTCTACCTAAAAAGAGAATTGATTTACCGTAAGAGTTTTTAAAATCTATATCTATATTTTTCATATTATTTTAATTGTAGTGAGTATTTATAATGATGTCAAGTTACATGGGGATAAAAAGATAGCAGATGCAGGGTGCATCTGCTTATATTAACTTATAAAAGATTGAGCTTCTTGTCTTATTTACCGCCGCCGCATTTACCACTACCACATTTGCCGTCACTCTTGCCACTGCCACATTTGCCATCTTGTTTTGCACTTGCTGCTTTTTTAGCGTCACATTTGGCACATTTTTTACCAGCATCACAATCTGCACATTTATGTTCTGCTTTAGCCTCTTTTGTTACCTCTTTATGATCAGCTGTGTGCTCACCAT
>CAYUSV010000069.1:6094-10424 GCA_964447385.1 uncultured Campylobacterales bacterium
TGTTCTGCTTTAGCCTCTTTTGTTACCTCTTTATGATCAGCTGTGTGCTCACCATGTTCTGTTGTATGTGTTCCAGTCGTTGCTGGAGCATCTTCTGCTACCAATGCCGTTGTAAAAAATATACTCAAAGTTAGCACCATAAATGCTTTTAAAATTCCTCTTACCATGTCGTTAGACTCCTTAGATTTTTTTGGGTTAACGGTGAAATTGTAGTTTATTACTGTGTAATTATTGTGTATTGAATAATTTTAGTTTAAACCTGAGTTCGATATAGGTTTCAAGATGATATAGAGGTATGCTAATATATAATAACCACATGATAAAAAATAAAACAATACTAATTACAAATGACGATGGATATGATAGCCAAGGTTTAAAAGCACTCATAAACGCAGCCAAAACCATAGCTCGTGTGATCGTCGCAGCTCCCTCTTGTGAAAAATCAGCATGTGCGCATAGTCTTACTTTGACGCGCCCTATGAGATTTATAGAGGTGGATGATGATTTTTATAAGCTTGATGATGGGACACCGACTGATTGTATATTTTTGGCACTTAACGCATATTTTGATGAAAACGATAAACCAGATTTGATTTTAAGTGGTATTAACAGAGGATCAAACATGGGAGAAGATATAACATATAGTGGTACTGTTGCGGGTGCTATGGAGGGGGTGCTTTTTGGGATTCCTTCTATCGCAATTTCACAAGTATGTAGAGATAAGTGTCAAAATATCTCTGATTTTGGGTATGAGTTAGCCGCTAAAGTTGCTAAAGATTTGGCTACAAAAATTTTTGAAGGCTCTTTTCCTCTTGGAGAGAGAAAACTTTTAAATGTCAACATACCACCAATTAAAAAGTCAGAGTTTAAAGGCTATAAAATCACAAAAGCAGGATACAGAATTTATGCAAATAGTGCACATCTTCATAGAAACCCAAGAGGAGTAGAGTACTACTGGATAGGACTTCCAGCGTTAGAATATAGAGAGAGTCAAGATGACCAAATTTGTGATTTAAAAGCGATAGAGCAAGGTTTTGTATCTATAACTCCTATACATCTTGATCTTACTTCATATGAAGACATCAAAAAATTACAGGAGTGGATATGAGATTTACTAGAAGTAAAATGCTTTTTGGAGATGATTTTGAAAAACTGCAAAATGCAAAAGTACTTCTTTTGGGTGTTGGTGGAATTGGAGGATTTTGTCTTGATTGTCTTTTTAGAAGTGGTTTGCAAGATATTACAGCTGTTGATTTTGATGTATTTGATATCACTAACCAAAACAGGCAAATTGGAAGTGAAGCCGTAGGTGCTGTAAAAGTTGAGCATCTAAAAACTATCTATCCAACTCTCACAACACTAAAAGAGAGAGTAAGCAAACAGTGGTGTGAAGAGTTTGACTTTAGTCCTTATGATTTGGTAATTGATGCGATAGATGATATGCCCTCAAAAGTTGCAGTTGCTCACAAAGTACACCACAAACTCATAAGTGCTACCGGCGGAGCAAAAAAACTTGATCCTACAAAGATAGAAGTCGCCTCTATCTGGAAAACACATGGTGATGCTATGGCAAAAAAGTTTCGTTATGAGCTTAAAAAAAGTGGTTTCAAGGGGGATTTTCCAGTAGCATTTTCACCTGAAGCTCCAAGATGTAAAGATTTAGGTAGTTTTGTAGGTGTGACAGGCTCTTTTGGACTTGCAATATGTTCAAAGGTCGTAAAAGAGGTTATTGGTTCAAAGTAAGTTTACTTACTTTGAACTACCTTTTTATACAGTCACCATATGGACCAGGTACACATTCAGGTAAGCCATCACAGCCTACACATTGGACAGTTTTTGTCGTGTTTGCAGCTTTGTAAGTACATCCACTAAAAGCTATCATAGCTATCGCGATCAAAGATCCTATAAGTAATTTATTCATTACTACTCCTTATAAAAGATAAATAAAGTTTACCAAAAAGAGATAAAAAATGCAATTATATCTACTTTTTTGAGCCATTTTATAAAGTTCGTGTTACCAAATGTAAAATTTTACACATATTCTACACATGATATATGTTATTATACTACAAAAGGTGGGATGTGTATATATGAATAGAAGAGTGTTTTTGGCTTTGCCTATATTTTGTAGTGTAGCTTTTAGTAAAGATGAGGATGAGTGGGCTGTTTTAGAGAGTGTGCAAAAACATCTCTTTCCAAAAAGTAAAGAGTATGTATGTGCATCTGAGTTTGAGGCTACTAGGTATTTGAAATTTGTCTCTAAAGATGACTCTTTTGATAAGGGTGATCTGAGATTTATATTTAGAGGTATTAAAGAGATTGAGAGTAGAGGATACAAAACTAATTTAATACATGCCCAAAAAGAGAAAATTTTACAAGAGTTTGCAAAAGAGAGGTTTGGTGAAAATTGGATATCTACTGTATTAAACTACACTCTTGAAGCACTCTTTAGTGATCCCATATATGGTGGAAATAAAAATGAGATAGGTTGGAAAAGTTTTAACCATAACCCCGGATTTCCAAGACCTAAAAAAAGATTTGGAGTAGTTGATGTATGATGTCTGTATCGTAGGAAGTGGGGCAGGAGCTGGTCCTATCGCTTATGAGTTAGTTAAAGCCGGTAAAAAAGTAGTAATACTGGAAAAAGGTGGATTTTATAAAGAAGAGGATTTTTCCAAAGATGAGATTGCTTACTGTAGGCGTAGTGTTGTTACGCCAAACTTAAAAGATGAGTATCATGTGTTAGAAGAGCGTGAAAACGGAGGATGGAGTGCTACTCCTACTTTCAAATCGGGCTGGGATTTTTGGAATGGAAATGTCGTAGGAGGCTCTTCAAACTTTATGAGTGGATTTTTTCACCGTCTGCATCCAAAAGATTTTAGGCTACTTAATGAATTTGGAGCTATTGATGGAGCAAATGTAGAAAATTGGCCTATCTCTTACGATGAGTTAGAACCCTATTATGAAAAAGCAGAACAAATAATAGGAATCAGTGGCAAAGCAACCCCTCACAAATACGAAGCACCAAGAAGCACAAAAGATTTTCCATACCCTCCTACTTATGAACATCCTATAGCAAAGTTAGTTGACCAAAGCTGCAAATCTCTTGGTATCAATGTCCTTAAAACTGCAAGAGCGATTTTAAGCAGATCCAAAGAAGCTCGAAATGAGTGTTATTACTCAAACTATTGTGGAAGTTATGGGTGCAGTAGTGGTGCAAAAGGAAGTTCTAGGAGTGCACTGCTACAACCTATCTTGGATGATAAAAACTTGACTATTATCACTCACGCATTTGTTAAAAAGTTAGTAGAGAGTGAAAAAAAAGTCAAAGAGATAGAGTACATTGATAAAAAAGGCGATACGAAAACTATAAAAGCAAAAATTTTTGTAGTAGCGGCACAAGCCGTTGAGAGTTGCAGGCTTCTTCTAAACTCAAAATCAAAAAATTTCCCAAATGGTTTAGCCAACAACAGTGGACAAGTAGGCAAAAACTTACTATTTTCAGCAGGTGGGATAGTCAGTGGAGAGTTTGATAAAAGTTCGATGAATCTAAAAGAGTTGATGATAGAGGGAGTGTTTGTAAATCGTACAATTAAAGATTGGTATTTTTTAGATAAAAAAACCAAAGGTGGCATCTGTGATATTCTTTTTGAACATGCCAACCCTATAGTAAAGGCAAATAGACAAAAATTTTCAGATGGAACATTGATTTGGGGTGAAGAGTTACAGAAAAATATCTATGCAAAACTAAATTATAAAAAACAGCTCAACATCGAGATATTTAACGACTGGATACCTCATGACAATTGTTTTGTCACCACGGATGAAAGATATCTTGATAAATACAACACTCCTGTAGCCAAAATCAGAATCGATTCACATCCACAAAATGTAAAAATAGGTGAAAAATTAGCCAAAAAAACAGAACGAGTATTGGTAAAAATGGGTGCAAAAAATATATCTACTTCCATCAGTCCATATCCACCTCAAAACTTACAAGCTGGAGGCTGCCGTTTTGGAGATGACCCAAAAACATCTGTTTTAAATAGCCAATGCAGATCACATGAGGTATCAAATCTTTTTGTAACAGACTCAAGCTTCATGCCAACAGGTGGAAGTGTTCCTTTTACATGGACTATATATGCTAACTCTTTTCGAGTAGCTGAGGTGCTTAAAAAAGAGTTGTATCCATCATCTGGTACATTTATAAAGATAAAATAAGGAACTTCAAACATATAACAAAATCAATCAAAGAAATTTATTGATTCATATAAATCATTATGTTTAGATAAAAGTTGTATATTAGTTTGGTTTTGATATATTGTTGACT
>CAYUSV010000070.1:0-9722 GCA_964447385.1 uncultured Campylobacterales bacterium
CAAATGTACCAATTTGAAGCTATTTCAATAGGAATTAATCTCTTGATGATTTTTACTGTTTTTTGGAAGTGTTATTGTGTAAAAATTAAAAAATCTTCAAAAATATTAGATGCGTTATTGTGGATTTTAATTGGTATATTTGTACTCAACACAATAGGTAATTTATTTGCCAAGAGTAGTTTAGAAACGACTATTTTTACACCACTAACTTTTATTAGTGCCATTTTACTTTATAGGATAGTTATTGAAAAAATCGAGAGGTAATTAAATATCAAGTAATCCATTTGTTTGGGAATGTTTATTGTTTCATTCCAACGATTCACCACATAAGGAAAAAACATGACACCATTATCAAACATTACAGGCAAGCAGATGATTCAATTTGTGCAATCTCAAGGTTATTCCCAAGTGAGACAAAGAGGTTCTCATAAGCAGTTTAAACATGAGTGGTGTCCCCACCACACCTTTATTTAAAACTATTAGAATACAAGTTTTCTACCTCACCCTCAAATAAAATCTCTCCATTTTTAGCATCAATCTCAATATCTTGATACATCTCTTCTTTTTGAAAATAGACTCTCCATAACGGTTTTTTTTCATCAACTATAAGTGAAAGTGTTGTGAATTCTGGTTTTTCTATCTTTAACTTCTCCTGCGAGAGCTTTAAAACTTTATCTATATCGATATATTGTTGCAGATTATCCAGAGGTTTTTCAAATGGACAGTGTTCAGTATAATAATCTTTTTGAGCATAACCATCATAACTGCATTGCAAATCAATATTGTCAAATTCAATTTCATAACGACTCAAGCTATAACGATCTTTGTTGCCATGTTTTTTAGTCTCTAACATATGTACAGTCATACTTACAATTTGATAATTTTCATCCATATAAAAAGTAGCAGAAGTTGGTTTGTGATCTAGAGAAAAACCAAAGTGTAGTTTAGGTTCTTGAAGTGCATCATAGAGTATTTTAAGTGTTGTAATTGGTTTGAAAATTTCTTCTTTAGATGCATAATCAGCATACGGTATATTTTGGACATCAATACCCAAATTATTTAGATATTGTCTACTTTCTTGATATTTTTTCTTCTCAAACCAGACATTCATAGGCCAAAAGCTATGAACTAATATTTTGACTGCACCCTTCCAAGTTAATCTATTTTTATCGTTTGATTTGTAGATGACATTACTCTCTTGCAAAGCTTTAAGTCCCATCTCATTCTCCTCTTTGATGAGTTTGGAAAAATTGTTTTTAAGTGCTGTTAATGACTCATTTGAAGTAAAACAGCCACTTTTTTGACTGATGACTTGAACTATTTGAAACATCCTTTGGGGATCATCTTGGCGAAGATAGTACCGTTTTCGATGTTTTATACTGTCCAATATATCTTGTGAATTATTATGAATATCTACAATATTGCCATTTGGACAGTGTAGTGTAAACTCCATAAATACCGTATCCAAGATAGTAAACTTACCTTTGGCATCTTTATTCATCAGGTAGTTTAATCCCATACCAAGTTTGTGCTGCTCATTTAGCATTGTATAGGTATAACCGCGCGTCGCTCCATCATAAAGATCCATAAAAATCATTTTTGTACCAATAAACCCTTCACGCTCTAACAACTCTTTTTGCTCTTGAAAAAGCTCCCAAGTTTCATCTGTTAACTCCTCCTCTGACACACTTTTAGGATCTACCTTTTGGTGAATTACTAACCTAAATTTAGCAAAAGGCAAAAGAAACAGAATTTGTATCATAAAGATAAACGGTGCCATGCTCCATTTAATCAAACTAAAAATAGCAGAAAAAATCCAGAAAAAAAGATAACTTATACGAGCCAAACCAACTAACATATAAGCTTTAAAACCAAAACTACTCTTTGTCATTTAGATACTCTCCTTGTTTAAGGTTTTATCTAAATTAAATCGACATTTTTGATTAATGATTTATATGCAAATTTGAATCTATCAATAAAGCTAACACCAAGTTTAAACTGAACTAAAAAATCTTCCACCATTTTTTTGGTGCTTCACTTACAGTTAAATTTTTTGGAATGTATGTACCTTCTTCTGTGCGAAATACACCGTCAGATAATAGTGTAAAGTCTACATTTCTAACCATTTTACTATTTTAACAGACCTACTCGATGATAAAACAATAGCCCAAAGAGTTGGGCTTGATTTGAAAGAAGTAAAAAAAGTAAGGCTCCCGATGAGATATTAATATCCCATCTTGGTCACAATATCTTTTAAATTATCTTGATCAAATTTAACTCGTATTCGTATATATGGACCTTGGTTTGTCTGGTTTTGGCTGTAAAAATCTTCCTCTTTAAAGCCTTTGATATTGTAGCCGATGCCAAGCCAGCTGTTTTTTTCTATCTTGTAGCCTAGTTGTGTTCCGTAGGTGTAGCTTGCTTGTTTATTGGTGTAGTTGTAGAGTGAGCCGACATGTACGCCTATGTCGTATTTTGTATTTATTTGATAGAGTGTATTGATGTTTAAAAAGTCTATGGTGGTTTTGAAAGACTCTTTGTCTAACTGCTCTTTTAGATATTTTAAACCATAGTGCAGTGAGAGTTCAAAATTTTCTTTGGGTTTATAGTTTAGCATTAGGTTATTTACAAGTTTGCTACTATCTTTTTGAAAATTAGATTCATCTGTTAAATCTAAACGATTTAGTATTATCCATCTTTTACGAGGACGGTATGCGCTTGTAAAATTTGTATTTAACTTTTTTGTAGTTTTGTCTGTTTTTTTGGCTAAGTTATAACGCACTCCATATGCTAAACCCAAATCTGTACTTAGTTGGTTATATATACCAAGATCTAAAAGAAGCTTTTTCTCACTCTTGGCATCTCTAAATTGTGCTTGAAGGTTACTGTTCCATGGATTGTTATTAAAGTTTATTGCTGTTGTGTATGAGGTAAAATCCTCTTGTGTATCATCATCTATTTTACTTGAAAATTTATATCTTTGTTCTATACCACCTGAGAGTGTTAGCATCTTGTTTAGTTGATAGGTTTGTGTAAATCCAAACTTACTAAAAAGATTTTGTTGGTCATTTTGGTAAGAGTTTGTTAAAGAACTATTTATCTGTGCACCTTTCCATAAGATACTTTGAAGACCTACGCTATTGTGTATGATTTTGTATTCATCGCTATAAATTTCATTTAAAAAGAAGAGATCCACAAAGCTATTTAGGGCATATCTAGCTTCAATTTGGCTCCTGTTTGATCTGTCTAAAGAGTACTCATAAGAGGTTTTTATGGTTGCTCTGTTTTGTAAAAATCTATTTTGAATGTTGGCTAAAAGCCTTCTATCTTTTTGCTCATCACTAAGTGTATGTCTATAGCCCAGAGAGGTTGTAAAAGTGCCATTTTTGTACTCTGTGTTTATCTCTACATCATCTTTTTGTGTATTATTTAATAGATTTTTGTCACTGTATGCACTCATCAAGATAGCAACTCTTTTAAAATAATCCAATCTCGCATCTATACCAGTTTTTTGGCTATGTCTTAGCACTTGATTTTCTTGCTCTAGCCCAAAGGCATCATTTTGATTTCTAAAATATCCGGTTGCTTTAAATATATTGCTATGATAAAATGTTTCAAATAGATAAGCATTACCGTTAACATTTTTGTTTTTTATAAAATGGTCTGTTTTTGCATATTCGGCATTTAGTCTTAGGTTATCACTTAGTTTGATTTTTATATCAACACCTTTTAAGTTTTTTTGATCTACTCCTAAATCTTCTTTGATATATGTTATACCGGTTTCAATTTTTTGTTTTTGAAATTTTATTGCAGTTCTACCACCATATAAAAGATTTGAAACGCCATCAGATTTTATCTCATAATCCACAACGATATATCTTGGATTTGCGTTAGAATCTGTAGTAAAGAGTGGACTTTTAAAGTAGAGGGTTCCATCATCAAAATCGATACTATAGTCTAAAAATCTTCTCATAGGAGTTTTTGACAACACTATCTCTTCTCTTAATCTATCTCTGATTTCAACATAGACTGTTTCAGAATAAGCCAAGATATCTTTATGTTTTAGACGATACACACCACTTGTGCCATCAGCTCTTATCTCATCTTTGGCAAATATATTTTTACTATCACTTATAAAAGCTTTATAGGAGAATTTATCTGAGTGGTATTCTGATTTTATACCGTTTAAGACTCGTTTATATCGTGAGAGTTCATTGATCTGTAGGTCACTGTTTATATCTCCAAAGAGTGCATAAAATTGCTCTTTTTCGATCTTAAGATATAGTTTTCTCTGACTTGTAGCTTCATAATTTTGAGTGGAATTATCTTGGTAGATAGTATAATACTCATCTGGTTTTATCTTTTCAAAGAGCTTAGTATCTTTGGATTTGGTGTTATCATACGCAAGTGTTAAAAGCATATCTCCTTTTATCTTGCCCTTTGCAAAAAAGCTAAATTTACCATCTGTATAAAATGAGTTTTGAGTATTACTCTTTTGCATGTTTTTTTCTATCTTTTTATATCCGATTGTACCTTCACTAAATCCAACAACAATCCAATCCCTTGGTTTTGGTTTGATCCAAACACTGAGAAGTTGATCTCTATCTTGAAAATTAAAATGAAGTTTCGCCTCTGCTGCTTTGGTGGTGGGTGCGATCTTTATATATGCAACTCCATCAGCGTATATGTTGTATGTATCTTCTGTAATTTTATTTGCTAGTGGATTATTTTTTAGGTCATCAACTCTGTTTTGCATCACATAAGGTGCTTCTAGTTTAAATATACCTTGCATATCTTCTCTGAGGGGATAACCATAATTGTCATAAAGCTTAACAGCGATAATGATAGGGTTTTTACCATCTGCGACAAGATATGAGTGCTCTTTTAAAATTTCTGCTTTTACAGGAGTTGTTGAAAAATGAACTTTGCGCTTTAGAGTTTGGACTAATTGACCACTTTTTGAGTAGAGTTTGGCGCTTAGTATATTATCTCCATGTTCTAGATCAATACCTCGATAAGTCGTAATTACCAATTTTGAATCAGCAGAAGAGATAAGCGTATCATAGTTTAACAAACTAACTTCATCATCGTTTACAAAAAGCTTTAATTTTTCATCACTTTTATGGGTAATTGCAACTTTTATCGAAGGAATTGGGGGATTAAACTTTTTTGGAGGCCAGAGCCATCTACTCTTTTTATATCTGTTCAAATCAGCCGCCCCGTATGTTGGCATCTTTGGTGATTTTTTTATCTTTTTTTGAAATTTGTAAGGCTCATTTTTGGAGTTTGGCTTTTGTTCATCTTGGTTTTTTAACTCTATGCAAAAGTTAACTCTTTTTAAACCAGAGTAGCTTAAATCTACGAACTTAGATAGAGACTCTATCTCATTTGTGCATGATTTTTGTTTATAGTTTGGGTTTAAACTAGTTTGGTCTAACTGCAACACATGTAAACGGTTGGCTAATCCTTCAAAATGAAATTTACCCTCACTATCTGTGGTAACATAAGTACCATTATCAAGATATAGTCTAACTCCCTCTAAATTTGTTTTTGTATTTGCTATGATTTTGCCTGCTATAAAACCTTTGTCGTTTAAGAACTCTTTTTTAAATGACAAACTCTGTTTTTCGATGTTTGAGATGAGTTTGTCATCTTTTAGACACCACAAGCTTATGATATTCTCTTTTGAAGATGCCATACTCATGGTGGCAATGTAGCTAAATTTTAAACTCTCTTGGTTAAGATTTGTAGCTTTAAATCGTAAAATATTTTGCGATGATAAACTATCATCAAGTAACAAATCTTTAGAGTCTGTTTTTAGTGAGTTTTTTACATATTTTAAATTTTTAGGTAGTTTTATAAGTATGGAAAAATCATCAAGTACAGAGTTTTGCAAATTTACCACCTCGACATCAAATCGATTGTGTGATCCAAGTGTCATCTTGGAGTTGGCACTCTTGTGTGAAACCCAAACTTTTTTATAACTGTTCTCTTCTATTTGTGAGAGCTCTTTTATCTTAGGCATTATTATCAAACTTCTTGTGATTTTACTTTTCGCATATTCTGTTTTGGCTTGGATAGTTATCACAGCTTTATCAAAAACATAGATAAGCCCATCTCTTGTACTGTTTTTTTGTTCATCTGTTGTTGGATTTACATAGCCTACAAATTCTCCACTATCTTCGCTAGTTTCAAATAATTTTATAACTTCTGTATCATTTTGGTTGTTATAAACTGTTACTTTCACACTCTCTTTTTTTGTCGATAGATTGTTTGCTCTTTTATCTCTTAAAACTATGATAATCGGATCTTTTTTTTCAAATATAGCCGTGGCAATTGTCGGCAACCTTTTTGTCGGATTTAGTTTTTCACCATTTGATAGTATCAATGGTGTCAAGAGATCAAATCTGCCTTCATATGAATTACTTTTATAATAATATGCATCGGTAATATTGAGATAATGCTCTGCTTCATATGAGTATTTGAAAAATTCTAGTTGATACTCTCTTTGTTGTTTAGTTTTTGTAAATTTTACTTCGTTGGAAAAACTTGTTTTGTATTGGGAGTTTATCTTATAAGTTGCTTTTGCTTTATTTGTGATGATATCAGCATGTATTGATGTTAGCACAAATAAAAATAGAACAGTTAATTTTCTTATATCAACCATTCTATTTTTATACAATCTTCTAAATAGTTATTTTAGTTTAGTTCTAAAACTTACATAGGTAGAACTACTCGGTTTTAATGGAGTTTTGAGTATCCATTTGACATTTGTGTACTCTGAAGGCAGAGCCAATCTCTGAGTGTCACCGTCTGTAATCATCAGTTTTGATGCACTATCATATACTTTTCCGCCATCTACTGAGTATAAAACTTCACACGGACTCTCACATTTGGCACTACTTGGGACATATTGTGTATGTTTAGGGATTGGGTTTTGAAGTACCATGTTGTTTGCGGATTTGTTATCAAAATTATCAATAGTGTTTTTGTATAAAACGACATCACCAGGAAGTACTTTGTCAATACCGATATATTTTAATCTTTTTTTCCCATTTTTTCCCATCTCATATATCTCTTGATATGATTTAGAGGTGAGTGTAAGTTTAGCCTGTTCTGCAAATACGCTTGTAGAGATTGCTAAAACACCAACTAGAGCAACTATCTTTAATTTTTTCATTTTTATCCTTTATTTTAATTTAACACTAAATTCTATATTTTTTGTAGTTGGATAACTAAGCCTATCCAACAGAACTATTATCTGATTGTCCAATGCGTCAAAATGAGCTTCATCACTATCACGCACATCACTTAAACTCTTACCATCAAGTTTTAGACTACCTTGTATATACTCTGTATATTTTGGTATCTCATCACTTACCCTTATGTTCTCTGCCTGTTTGTTTTTTGGCATAACAAGCATGATTTTGTAAGTAGCTACTGCTCCTTGTATGGCTTCATCTGTTCCAAATTTGTTACTGATAACTACACTTTTTTTCAACTTCAGCCCATCTTGTGTTTTAAGCTTATATATACCTTCTACAGTATCTATGCCTCCTTTTACACCATCAATTGCATCTACCCCTCTAATACCTTTGGCACTGTGGATTTTTCCCATAACGCCAGAACCTCCAAGTGTTGAGACAGCTTTTAAAATAACTTTTGCTATATCATCTTGTGCCATTTTATTTGAGCTTGGTATATCACAAGCTACAAATATTAAACGACTCTCATCGGCTCCAAGTGTAGTCGTGCTTTGCAAAATATCTTGCTTGTCAAATCGTGCATTTTCATTGTTGTCAATAAAACTTTTAAAGTTTAAAACCTCAAAATTGACACCTAAACCACCATTTAGATATAGCATAAAACCGTCTTTACCATTGCCGATGTTTGTAAGTTTAAAAGTCAAAATAGCCTCTTTTTGTCCTCTATAAACATAGACTGTTTCACTATCAAGCCAACTCAAATCCAAGTCCAAAAGCTGATCGACGATATCTTGGGTTTTATTGCTTTTTATCCGAAATGTTTTATCATCCATTTCATAAAAAAGTTGTGCTTGACTAGAGATTATCGTTCCTGCTTTTACACCCACAGCATATAGAGGCGCAAAAATAGAAAATAATACAATCCCAATCAAACCTAATTTCAAATATAACCTCACTGTTTCAATTGTATACAAAATTTAGATCGTCTGTTATGAAGTGTTTTTTAGTAAAAGTTATAAAAATAAAGGATTTTTAATAAGTAAGACTTTTAAAATGTAACAGATAGTAACAAACTAAAAAGAAAGTGGAGATAATTAATGAGATAATTAAATTAAACATAAAAAAGGTAAAATCGTAAAGGGAAATAGATATAGTGTCCCCAAATTTAGGGAGTAAATAATGGCAACTAAAACAACTATAAAATGTCCAAATTGTAACGCTGATATAGATGTAAATGATATACTTTATCATCAGTTAGAGGATGAACTAAAACAGAAGAATATAGCAAAACAAAAAGAGTTTCAAAAAGCATTTGATGAGTTAAAAATAAAAGAAGAGTCTATCAAAGAGCAAAAAGAGAAGTTTGACCAAGAGCTTAGACTTGCGACTAAAGAGCAGGTAAAGCTTGAAAAACAAAAATTTCAAGCAGAAATAAAAAAAGAGCTCCAAGAGGAGCAACGAGAATCCATAGCACTGCTTGAAAAAGAGCTTGATGAGAAGTCAAATCAAGTTAAAGAGTTAAATAAAAGCAAAGCCCAAATTCAGAAACTAATACGAGAAAAAGAGGAAATCGAGTCAAAAATAAAAGCAGATGCAGAATTAGCACTAAATAGACAATTAAAAATTGAAAAACAGAAGATACAAAAAGAGTTTGATGAAAAAAATGAACTTAAACTTAAAGAGAAAGATGAACAACTTCAGCAGATTAAAAGACAGCTAGAAGATACAAAGAGAAAAGCAGAACAAAGCTCTATGCAGGTACAAGGTGAAGCACATGAGCTTGTTATAGAATCGTGGCTTATTTTACAATTTCCATTTGATAAGATTGATGAAGTTAAAAAAGGGGCATTTGGTGCTGATTGTGTGCATACTATACATACAAGAGAGTTGCAAAACTGTGGAAAAATCTGTTATGAGAGTAAAAATGCCAAGACTTGGAGTGGTGAATGGGTAAATAAACTAAAACTTGACATGCTTAAAGTCAATGCTGATATCGGTGTTTTAGTAACACAGGTAATGCCAAAAGATATGAATCGTATGGGGTTTGTAGATGGGATTTGGGTTTGTAGTTTGGATGAGTTTAAAGGGAGTGTTTCACTTTTGAGAGAGAGTTTGATAAGGGTGCATAAAACAGTACAAAGAGAAGAAAATAAAAGTGATAAAATGCATCTTCTTTATAATTATCTTAGTAGCAATGAGTTTAGCATGCAACTTAGTGCTATAGTAGATGGATTTATGAAAATGCAAGATGAGTTAGACAAAGAGAAACGATCTCTTATGGGAAGTTGGAAAAGACGACAAAAGACTATTGATGGAGTTTTAGCCAACACGACTGAGATGTATGGTGCTTTGCAGGGAATTGCAGGAAATACTATAGTACATGTTAAAGCGTTAGAACTCTCTTGTGATGACTTTGATGAGGATGAAAAACCGGAAAAAGTAGATTAAAAAGATTAAAGGAGCCTATGATGCCAAAGTCGCACAAACTGATCTATGTTTTTTATGTGATTGTTTGGA
>CAYUSV010000071.1:0-9655 GCA_964447385.1 uncultured Campylobacterales bacterium
TTATATAAGGAAGTATCGTCTTTTGAAAAATAAATTTTAATTAGTATGAAAAATTATACAGCAGTGCGAAAAATTTCGCACCGTCCCCTCTGTACTATATAGCAGTAAAATGATAATAGTGAAGATGCTAAATCATTGTTACAGCAAAATTATAGTCTAAATAGGATAAAACTTCTCTTAATTGCACAGTTATAAGGATTTTTTATGCAAATTCCAAAAATCATCACACTTTTAGTGCTTTTAAGTAGCAGTCCAGAACACTATATAAGAACTTTAGGGCTTGAGGTAATTTCATCAAATTTTGTAAATTTTTCTCTATAGTATGCATCTACTGCATATCGCCCTATCATAGCTGCATTGTCTGAACAAAACTTTAACTCTGAAAGATGTAATTTTGCTCCATTTATTTTACAAAGCTTCTCTATTTCGCCTCTTAGATAGAGATTTGCACTTGCTCCGCCTACGATAGCAAAATCTTTTATATCTCTTGTTTTAAATATTTTTTTTAATTTTTGTGTCAAATGTGCAGATGCAGTTTTTTGAAATGAAGCACATATATCAGATATGTCTCCACTTTTTTTATCCTCCCCCAATGCTTCTATCTGTAGTCTAACTTGGTTTTTGAGACCAGAGTATGAAAAAGCAATTTTAGGAGAGTTAGAGAGTGGAACGGTAAAATTAAATCTATCCATGTTTCCATCTTTTGCGTATTTTTCCACAATTGGACCTCCAGGGTATCCAAGATGTAACATTTTAGCTACTTTATCAAAACTTTCGCCAAAGCTATCATCCATAGTTGAAGCAACAATCTCAAAGTCATCAAACCCTCTAGCTTCAATCACCTGTGTATGACCACCGGAAACTAAAAGAACAGTCTGAGGAAAGTTGGTCTCTTTTTCGATAAATAGTGAATAGATATGACCGTGGAGATGGTTAACTGCAATGATTGGTAAATTTAAAGAGATAGCCAGAGCCTGCGCCATCGTAACACCTTCGACCAAAGTGACGGAGAGTCCAGGCTGATTTGTAACAGCAATAGCTTTTAAATGTGGAAAATATGATTTTGTCTCTTCAAGAATTTTAGGAAGTGCTGTTGCGTGAAGTCTAGCGGCAAGCTCAGGCACCACTCCTCCATATTTGGCATGGTCTAACTCTTGTGAAATCTTTTTATGATAGAGTAGTTTTTTACTTTTTATCTCTGTTATTGCAATTGAGCTATCATCACAACTACTTTCGATACTTAAAATCATATGATATTCCTAAAGGCGAGAGTATACCATTTTTTTATTAAATATTTTTTATGTTTTAAGTAAAATAGTTAATATTTCTAAAACTTTTTTTTACATAGTCATTTTCAGCATAATTTAATATTTTTCATGTAAAATTCAACTTTTATTTAACTTAGTATAAATATTTATAATTAGACCTAAAGTATTTGGATTTTTATCCGATTCTTGTCTCTATAAAGTATAAAACTACTTTGTAAAATAAAAATATCAACGACAACTAAAGGATGAGAAAATGACAGTTGAAGAATTAGAATTACTTGGAACTTTAAGCGAATTGGATTTGGATTCCCTTGATGATGATTCATTAGCATCTTTACTTGAAGAAGCACTAGAGATCACTGATGATGATCCATATGAAGCTATAACTTTTATAACAGAAAATAGTGAAATTGGATATGAAGATCTCCAAAGAGTTTACAATACATTTAAGAAGTAGGGAAGTCTTCCTTACTTCAGTATAAAACTTCTGACCTCCTTGTCAATTTCAAAAACATCGTCAATTGACAAGGGATTAAAGTCATAAAATTTTTCGTAAGCTTCTAAAGATATCTTTGAAATATCTAAAAAAGATATTTTTTTTGCAAAAAATTGTTCAATTGCAACTTCATTTGCAGCATTGATCACAGCACCTAAATGAGGTTTGCTTAAAATATCATCTTTAATTTCCCATATAGGGTATCTTGCAGTTTCAATTTTACGAAACTCCAAACTAGAAACTTCGGTCAAATCAACAGGCTTTAAGATCTGTTCATCAAATTTATCTAAAATTGCATATGCGATAGGCAATTTCATATCAGCTTGCGCAATGTGTGCAGTTGTGCTCCCATCACGAAAATCTATAAGTGCGTGTATGATGGATTTTGTCTCTATAATTGCATCAAGAGTATCAATATCAAATAGCCATTTTGCTTCAAGAAGCTCAAAAAGTTTATTTGTCATAGTAGCACTATCTATAGTAATTTTCTTTCCCATGTTCCAATTTGGATGATTGAGTGCTTGTTTTACAGTAACATTAGAGAGGTTTTGCAGTGGCATATCAAGAAATGATCCACCACTCGCTGTGATAGTCATTTTATCAATTTTTTTATCGTTTATGAGATACCAAAGTCCAAAATGTTCACTATCAATGGGAGTTATATTTGACGTGTCTACAAATTTTCCACCAACAACCAACGACTCTTTATTTGCCAATGCAACTTTTTTACCAAGCTCAATCGATTTTAAAGTAGGTTTTAAACCAGCATACCCTACCAATGAATTGACAACTAATTGGCTACTGCTTTGTGAAATAGCTCTTAAAATTCCCTCTTGCCCATATAAGACATTGTCATGATTTATATCTTTTACTGACTCTTTGTTTGCAATAACAACAGTTTTTGGACAAAATTCTCTAATTTGTTCATTTAAAAGTGCTATATTGTTTCCGGCCACCAAAACATCAACGCTTACATCAAACCTACGAGCAATATTTAAAGCGTTTACTCCGATAGAACCTGTACTTCCAAGAAGGATCAACTAAGTCCCCTAAGCGCTATCACCATAAGAACTCCACCAAACATATAACCGTCCACGCGATCTAACACACCTCCGTGACCTGGAAGTACGCTTCCACTATCTTTGACGCCTGCTGATCGTTTGAGATAACTCTCAAATAGATCTCCAAACACAGAAGCAAATGAAACTATCAACGAGATAAAAAATGAGAGATAAATCGAAACAAACCCTGTACCATAATAACTCCCTACGACGGTGGCAAGAACAACACCACCAAATACACCTTCCCAAGTTTTTTTAGGTGAAACTTCACAAAATTTACTCTTCCCAAATCTCCTACCTGCAAAATAAGCCCCAATATCAGTCAATGCAACAACCATAACTAGCCAAATCAAAGCCTCCATGCCAAAGCCTTTATATAGCGCTAAAAGAAACAAAAATGAACTAGTAGGATAGATAAAAGGGTACATCTTTTTAAAATCTACTTCACCTTTATATATCATCATGGAAGAGAAAGCAATCAAAATAACAAAAATTAAATCATCAGGATTAGCATAAAAGAAAGAGATAATCCATAAAACTAAAGCATAAAAATAGATAGAAGTATCATCAACATCAAAGAGCTTTGTAGCTTCATAAAATGAAAACATAAAAGCTATACCCAAAAATAACCATGTTAAAAATGAACTATCAATCCAAGCAATCAAAACAGCAACACCAATCAATATCAATCCAGTTACATACCGCTCTTTTTCAATGTTTTTTAATATGTTTTCAAGCATAGGTACCCCTCTTATATTAAATTTCAGTTAAAATTATAGTGCTTATGTAGTCAAATATCGCTGAATATCCTATACGAATAGCTTTCTATAACTATCCCAGATCAAACTTCACCATAATTATATTTGCTAAATTTGATTGTTTATCGATAAAAATAATATCATCAAAATCACAATAAAATCAAGCTACAATATCCTCGCAAAGGTCTTTATGAACAAACTAATAGGAAAGCTTTATGACTAAAACAAGAGAAGGCGAACTGCTAATGGTGGGGCTTGCTCTTTTGGAGAGTTGGTTTCCTATTCTTTCTATCGCCTCTATGTCGCATATAGGTGCACTTCATACATATACTTTTTCACTCATTATCGCCCTTGTTTTTTTCATAGCCATTATGATAAAAAAAGAGCGATTTAGTGAGCTTAAAAACGCAGATGCTTATGGAGACTTGTTACTTAGTAGCTTTTGGATAACAGTGCTTTTTACATTTGTATTTATCGGAATGCAGTATACTACGGCTGGAAATATGGCTGTTATTATATTTTTACAACTTCTGTTTGCTTATCTCTATTTTAATGTTATTGGCAAAGAAAAGATGCAGATTTTACATACTATTGGAGCTGTTACAATGGGTATAGGAGCTTTGATAATCCTCATACCAGATGAGATGAGTCTAAACAAAGGTGATTTACTTATACTGATAGGAGCGGCCATCGCTCCCATAGCAAATCTGTATCAAAAAAGAGCAAGAAAGAGATGTTCATCTGAAACGATATTAACTTTTAGAACTGTTGTGGGATTGCCATTTATTGCTTTTTTGGCTTGGTGGCTTGAGCCATCTGTTAGTCTTGATGGTTTTATAAATGCATTGCCATATCTGTTTATCATTGGTACTTTTATATTTGTCTTATCAAAGATTATGTGGATAGAAGCACTGCATCGTATATCTATCACTAAAGTTTCGGCTATGATGGCTTTAGTGCCTGTTATGACACTATTTTTTGCTTATCTCTATCTAAAAGAAGTACCAGAGTTTCGACAACTATTGGGAATTATTCCTGTGATTTTGGGTGGGTATTTTTTGACTAGAGAAGTAAAAAAGTAGCACTACTATATATCTTGCCATTTATCTGAAGCTCTAACCTATGCTCTCCTTTATAAAATTTTCTTGTACTCATGTCTGCTTTAAAGTGATGTTTTTTTGTGATATTTATAATTTCATCTTTTTGCATAGAAAGTTTTTTTAATTTGTGCACTTTTGGATTTAGTTTACCAGATTTTGTGAGAAAATACACAATATAATCAATAATCAATTCTTCATCACTCATAGCTTTCAAAACATAGGAGAAAGATAGTTTTTCACCTATATTTACTTCATGATTGTCTAATAAGAAATCTTTGACAATGATATTTGGATTTTGCCTATACCCTAAAAACTCCAAAGCATCTTTGTCTCCATCTTTTACAAGTGTACGAAGTGAGTGGTTTATGATATATTGCATCTCTTTGTTAGCTTGTTTTTTTGATTTTTGCCAATTTTTGAGTATTTGTAAAACCAATGGTGCATCTAACTTTGAAATATCATTTAGATGGTTTGCTACTGACCTTGTTACAAAACGACACTTATCACTATAGAGATTTTCTAATATAAAAACGACATCTTTATAATCAATACCTATCTTTTTTGCCCACGGCAACTTTGGTCTTAATCCCTCACTTGCCAACCGTCTTTGATGATAATTTTCTGATAAAGAACACTCCTCTAGCATCTTTAGTGTCTCTTTTGGAAAACAGTTGATAAAATCTCGTATAGCAAACTCAACTGAAAATCTCTTGGTTATATCTTTTAGAGCATCTAATGATAAGTCAAGATTTTCTCTATCACAGCCATAGAAACTTACATACTCACTATACGGAGCATAGATAAAATCTCCAAAATCATCATCTTTTTCACTATTGTCAAGCTCATTGGGCAAGGCTTTTAGTATGATAGCTACGGCTTGACTAAACTCCTTTGGAAGATGTTTATAGAGCCTATCCCTTATATGATACATCCTCTCTTTTAGCTCTAGGTCTGGAAACTTTTCTAAAACCTCTGTTTCAAACTGTTCTTTTTCAAAAGATGGATAAACCTCTTTTATCTCATGTGAGAGTTTTTGTACTTTGGCAGGGTTAAATAATGCATCTTTCAAGCCTTCATCTCCAAAGTTATTAACTCTCCTTTGTAAAAGACACTATTTATAACCCATGGAATAGGCATATCATGCCCTTGTTTTTGTCTGTTTATGTAGTTAAATATCAATGTGTATATCCCTCTCTTTGGTTACTAAATTGTAAGGAAATTTTTAAGAAATGATTTATGATTTCCTACCAACCGTAAATATAATATTCATCTTCAAATATATACCTTCTTTATTTCCAAGAGCCTCTATCTCATCTTTGTGCTCTTTTTTAAACTGTTCCAACTCATCAAAAGAGAGTTTATCAACAAATCCTCTAAGTCCAGCATTGTAAACTATATACCACCACATCTCAAAACTCTCAAGATAATACCCCATATCAACCACTTCACACCTGATATCTTTTAATCCTGCATCTTGAAAAAGAGCCTCACACTGCTCTTTTGTATTTACCTTAGAGGCGTCTAAGATAGGAATCTCTACACCATATCTCTCTAATCTCTCAAACAAAAGTTCTACAAGAGGAGTAAAAGAGTCTTTAAAAAATGTTGTTATTAAAATCTCTCCATTAGGTTTTACTTTTTGAACTATATGTTTTAGTTGTGTGAGCAAATCTGGAACAAAAAAGATACTAAAAGATGCAACAACTTTGTCAAAATATTCATCATCAAACACCAACTCTTGCATATCCATCTCTATAAAATTAATATTTGTGATATTTAACTCTTTTTGTTTTTGACAAGCTATCTCTAACATGCCATCAGAGAGATCAATTCCTACAATTTTTCCTTTATGCAAATATCTAGCTAAACTAAATGTAGCCAATCCAGTTCCCGTGGCAACATCAAGTATATGTTCATCTCCTTTTAGATTTAAAAATGAAGGTATTTTATCTGCGGTATCAGAGAAAAATCGCATAGCTTCATGCTCGTAACCGTTAGCTACACTGTTGAAAGTTGTTTTGTACATCTGTTTTAGATTTGTACCTTGCATGATAGTTTGCCCTCTCTTGTAAAGATAATTCTAAGTATACTAAAATAGGATTTTAAAACTAATCGAACACAAAAAGAGTCAACTTTGGTCTTCATAAAATTGCTTTGAATTTTCAAAATTATATGTTGAAGATCGTACGATAAATATGCTATCATGTGAAAAGAAAATTTACTATTTGGAGTGTTATGCAATTATAAAAGTTTAATAGGAGAGAAAAGATGAAAATTAAACATTTTTTATATAACGCGTTTCTCGTTGAAAACGGTAAAACTAAAATTGCCATCGATCCGGGGAGAAATCTATGGTTATTCAAACTAAATAGCTTGATTCCAAAAAGTGAGTGGGATGGAATTACTCATATTTTTACTACGCATGGTGACCCTGATCATTTTGATTATGCTTTAGAGATGGCAAAAAAAACAGGTGCAGAGGTTGTTTGCGGTGAAGAACTTGCCGAAGAGTTTCTTTCTCAAAATATTAATAAAGTCCACAAAGTAGATATAGATGAGAGTATTGATATAGCTGATATTAAGGTGGAAGGCTTAAAGGCAGTACATGGTTCTTTGACAGTTAAGTTATTGACAGGATTATTTGAGATAAGTTGTATTTTGCAAGAGAAAGCTCAAAGTAAAACAGAAATCTATCTTGGTTCTATAAAAATATTTAAAAAAATACAAGAGATGCCAACTCACAATCATGGAACGATTAAGTTACTTTGGGGCTTGATAAAATTAGAAAAAGATGATATCCCTTTTGCTCGTGGTTCAATCGGATTTAAAATAACAATAGGAGATAAAACTATAGTTAATTTAGGTGATACGATTTTACAACAAAAGTGGAAAGGTTTAAAACCAGATGTTTTGATGATTCCTATCGGTGGCGGAACTGTTCACAATACGATGGATACAAAAGAAGCTTTAGAAGCAGTCAAAATCATACAGCCAAAGATGGTTATCCCTGTACATTACAATGCAGCTTTTTTAACACAAAAAAATGTTAACCCTACCGATGACAAATCATTCAAACTTGAAGTTGAGAAAATGGGCATAGAGTGTCACATCATGCAATATAATGAAGAGATTATTTTATGAAAATACACGCGAGGAGAAATCATGACTAAAATACTTGCAATCAATGGCTCCTATAGGAGTAATGGAATTACTAGTAAAGCTATAAAGGCTATGACAGAGGTTTTAGAGGCAAAAGGAGCAAAAGTCGAAGTTGTTTTTTTGCAAAACTTCCCTATCGAATTTTGTCTCAATTGCCGAGCATGCACTCAAGAGTCAGGTTCAAAACCTGGTAAATGTGTACAACTTGACAACATGCAAGAGTTGATCGACAAGATAGAGTGGGCAGATAGCTATATCCTTGCTGCACCTACTAATGTTGGATCAGTCACTGCTATTTTTAAGCGTTTTATGGAACGGTTAATAGTATATACATATTGGCCTTGGGGTATGAATACTCCCAAGCTTAGAAAAGCAAATACACCAAAGAAAAAAGCACTGCTTATCTCTTCATGTGCAGCTCCAACTTTCATTGGTCGTTGGCTTTATGGAACCCATAAACAACTCAAAACGACTGCACAAACTATAGGTGCTAAGAGAGTCGGTACTCTGTTTATAGGTTTGATAAGCCATGAACCTTATCCAGCCTTACCCTCTCATGTGCAAAAAAAGATCAAAAATTTGGCTGAAAAGTTGATTGTTTAAGATGTAAAGTTATTCTAAATCGTCCATCACCTCATCAATCCACTTTAGATAATCAGCACTTCCAGAGATAATTGGTAGTTTAATTATCTCTGGAGTTTCATAACTATGATTGTTTAAAATAAAAGATTGTAATTTGGTATATTTTTTGCATTTACTCTTAATCACCAAGAGACACTCTAAGCTATTGTGAACCTCTCCTTCCCAAGTGTAGAAGCTTTGAATTTTCTGTATTTGAATACACGCAGCTAATTTTTGAGAGAGAATCTTTTTGGCTAACTCCTCTGCTTCACTCTGGTTTGGGGTGGTTGTAGTAACTACACAATAATCACTATTCATCAATCCATCTCCACCAACAAAAATCCACTACTAGCTAAAAGATTTGGTATCAAAACCACAGAGTAGATATCATAGATGACAAGAATCTTGATCTTAGGATCTTTAAACTCTGAAAATGACAAAAGACAATTATGCTCTTTTATGGCTTTGTTTTTTATAGTGTTGTATTTCCAACCATTTAGATAGTGATAAGAACGCCATCTGTTGTGTTCACTTCGGATTAATTTTTCAAACAAACTCTCATACTTTTGTGGAAAATATTTTATCTCAAACTCTTTGCCACTGTATAGTTTTTCAAGCTCTTTTGAGTACTCTAACAACTCTTTATCGTCTATCTCTCTAACTCCTAGCTTTTTGTTGAAAATCTCTCTGTTTATTTTTAAAAGTTCTTTGCTTGGTTTGTTACTAATTTGTTTTTTAAGTTTTAAAGAGAGTAGTTTTGTATCTATGTGCATAGCTTGCATTTTACTTGAAATTTTGTCATTTGGAGTTGAACCTCTAAACCATTTTTCATCTATTTTTTTATTATCTTCTGTAAAAAGTATGTTGTTATCGTACTTGTTGCCGTATTTGTAGTTGATTAGTTTGGCTATGGAGTCTATCTTTTCATTTAAAAAATTATCTTTGTGAAATATACTCTTTGCATCTGCAAATGCAAAAAATTGTTTAAATTTTTTATCGTTGGTGTTGATACTATCGCTTAAGCCATTTTGATCATATGAGGCAAAGAGGATTTTTGTCTTTAGAGTATCTTCAAAAATTTCTCTTGCATAACAGATATCAGAAAAACCAAGAGCTATTTTTAAGTTGTTTTGTTCATCTTTATCAGCGATGATGATATTTGTCAAGTTTTTCTCCCTCCAGATATCATATA
>CAYUSV010000072.1:0-9151 GCA_964447385.1 uncultured Campylobacterales bacterium
CGCATATTGAGGTTATATCGGTAGATTTAGAAAAAGGAAAAGTTGGTTTGAGTTTGAATGAGCAAGTTTTATAATGATTTTTTTTCAAACTCTGTACTCATCTTTATCCCAACAGTTTTTAAAAATTAAAAAACTATAGTGTTAGTTGTTGAACTCTTTTTGCTAGTTGTTTAGGCAACAATCCCATTGACTCTTCAACAAGCTTTGTATTGCCATGGACTACAAATTTGTCCTCGTACTCAAAAGATATAAGTTCTATATTGTTTAGTCTATTTTCCATCAAAAACTCAGCTATGGCACTTCCTACGCCACCTATCTTGGCACTATCGCTAAAGACAAACCACTTTTTATACTTTTTATTCAACTCTTTAAGCATGGTTTTATCTAGTGGTTTGACAAAAACTAAATCAAGAAGAGCGATATCTTGATCTAAAAGTTGCATAGTCTCATAAGCTCTTCCAGCACCATTTCCATAACCTATAAATAAGATGTCAGAATTGCCATCTTTGAGAAGATCAGAGACTCCTAGTGTCAATGGTTTACTCTTATACTTTGTTTGTGTAAATGAGCCTCTTGGATATCTCAATGCACATGTTGTTTTCATCTTGTGTGCAAACTCCAAGCAGTGATACATACTATCTTCATCTCTTGGAGCAAATAGAGTTATATTTGGTATAGCTCTCAAGTATGATATATCAAAAGCGCCTTGATGAGTTTCACCATCTTCTCCAACAATTCCAGCACGATCAATTGCAAAAACAACAGGAAGATTCATAATACAAGCATCATGAATAATTTGATCATAGGCTCGTTGTAAAAATGTAGAGTAGATAACAATAAATGGTTTAAATCCCTCTTTTGCCATAGCGCACATGGATGTAACAGCATGTTGTTCTGCAATCGCTACATCCCAAAATCTTTCAGGATATGTCTCTATCAGGTTTTTTACACCGGTTCCACTTGGCATTGCTGCTGTGACACCGACTATCTTTTCATCATCTTTTGCTAATTTTAGTAGAGCTTCACCAAATATTTTAGTAGCATTTTTAGCACACCCTTTTGAGATAGGTTCACCAGTATCAATATCAAATTTACTCACACCATGCCAATGCTCATAATAACCCTCAGCCATTTCATAGCCTTTACCTTTTGTTGTTTGTACATGAATTATAACAGGTTTTTTCATCTCATAAGCAAGCCTAAAAGATTCGATTAACGCCTCTATATCATGCCCATTAGTAGGTCCTATATACTCTAACCCCAACTCTTGAAATAAAATTCCAGGGGTAATAAGCTTAAGACTCTCATCAAATTTTTTAGCAAGATATGTTGCACTTTCAGGAAAACTTTCAAGCACTTGAGAGGTTTTTTTCTTTACTCTTTGATATAAGCGACCAGCCATAACTTGTGAAAGATAGTTACTAATAGCACCAATAGGCTTAGCTATACTCATCTCATTGTCATTTAGTATGATAATAACTGGCAATTTTGTACCACCAAGCTCATTCATAGCTTCATAAGCCATACCAGCACTCATAGAGCCATCACCTATCATGGCGATTGGAATTCTCTCTTGGTTTTTTAACTTTATAGCTTTTGCTGCACCCACAGCCAATGAGATTGAGGTAGAGCTGTGTCCGGCTATAAAATAGTCATAAGATGATTCACTAGGTTTTGTGTATCCGCTAATTCCACCAAACTCTCTAAGTGTATCAAAACTGTTCCATCTACCTGTCAAAAGTTTGTGCGCATATGCTTGATGAGATACATCATATATAAAAGGATCTTTTTGCGCATCAAACACATAATGCATAGCAACAATTAACTCAACGACGCCCAAAGTTGAACTTAGATGACCACCATTTTTACTCACCGTTTCAAGAATTTTTTCTCTAATATCACAGCAAAGAGAGTTTAATTCATCAATACTATACTCTTTTATATTCACCTACTACTCTTTACCAATAAGATCAATTGCTTTGTTAAGTCTTGTGGAGATTGTTCCATCTATATTTGTTGTGTCACTCAGTATCACAACACCACCCACAGCTATAGCAATATCTTCCTCTATCTTAATAGAGTCTTGATTAAAATGTTCTGATATCTGTTTAAAATCGACTGGATTTACTTTAATCTTTACCATAGTTGCATTTTTGAGAGTATCAATTAGCGATGAAGCTATAGATTTTGCTATATTTGCAGAGTCACGCTCTATCTCTTTTTTGATTACTTTTTTGGCAATAAGTATAGCACTTTGCACTAAATCTTCTTCAATATTTCTAAACATATCATCAAGTTGGTTTTTTTGTTCATCCAAAAGAGTGATAGACTTGATTAGTTGAGTCTTAAGATCATCACTTTCATTTTGAAGTGCATTTGTCGTCTCTTTGATTCCCTCTTCTTTGCCGAGTTCATAAGAATTCTTTGTATCTAATTCTAACTTCTCATCAGAACTCTTTTTTTGACTCTCAAGTTCCATTTGAAGTGTAACAATTTGTGAAGTTAGTATATCAATTTTTTCAAGCAACTCAGTTGAAGCTTCAGGCTGTTTATCAGGCTCTATAAGCTCTTCTTTTTCGATATCTTTTGTACTTTCTTTAAATATATTTTCATCAAAAACACTATAGTCGCTATCATTAATTTTTAATTTATTAAATTCATACTTTTTGATTGTGGTTTCATTAGAATTTTCTGAGTTGATGATATTGTTCATTACTCTATAACCTCGTCAGCTTCACCCATCTGTACTAACCCTTTTTCTGCTAGTTTTTGTACTTCATCAACAATTTTTCTTTGAGCTTCTTCAACATCTTTAACTTTGGTTGCACCTAAAAAGCCCATCTCCTCTTCAAAAGCTTCAGCGGCTCTTTGGGACATGTTCTCTAAAAACTTCTCTTTTAGATCACCACCAGCACCTTTGAGTGCAATCATGAGTTGATTTTTGTCAAGTACTTTGAGTAGTTCTCTAACCGCAGTTGCATCAAGTTTTTGTATATCTTCAAAAGTAAACATAAGTTCTTTGATAACATTTGCAAGATCATTATCAGCTTTTTCTATAAGCTCCATTGTAGATTTTGTCGCTTTTTGACCTAGTTTATTTAACATCTCTGCTACCGCTCTTGGCCCTCCAACTTCAACTTTGTATGAAGTTAGAGATTCTAGCTTGCTCTCTAAAACTGCTGAAACTCTTTTGATAATTGCTGGTGATATATCGCCTAAATTTGCCATACGAATTGTTACATCAGCTTTAAGGTCATCTTCAAAAAAGGAGAGAGTTTCAGCAGATGCTACAGGGTTCATATGTGCTAAGATAAGAGCTATAGTTTGAGGGTGTTCTGTGATTATAAAATCAGCTAACTGTTCAGGTTTTACTTTTGCAAGATAGTTAAAACTCTTGGCTTCATTAAGATCTTTTGAGAGTTTATTAAGAATTGACTGTGCTGTATCTGAACCAAAAGTTTTAAAAAGAATCTCTCTAGCATATTCAAGTCCACCATTTACAATATACCGATTTGATTGAAAAAGAGCTGTAAACTCTTCTAAAACTGCTGTTGCTATTGGTTTGTCTACATTTTCTAATCGTATAAGATTGGCTGAAAGATCTGTAACCATACCAACATCCAAGTTTGCAAACAGTCTTGAAGTTATATCATCTCCAAGTTGTGTAAGAAGTATAGCAATTTTTTTATCGGTGGTAAGCTCATCATAGATTGTTTTTTGTTCATCAGTGAGTTCTGTATTCATCTAATACTCTTTCTCATTATCAACTATAGACTTGATAAGTTTTGCTGCATCTTCAGGATTTTGTTCTATTTCAGTTCGTAATTTTTGTAGCAGTACTTCATGTTTTATCTCTTCCTTATCAGGAACACCTGATATGCCAAGCTCTTTTTCTGCCTTTTTCTTGGCTTCGTTATACTCTTTCATAGCATCACTATCTTCTTCATTCTCTTGAATTTCAATATCGTCAATTGACTCCTCTTCTACCATGCGCTCTTGTAGCATTCTCTCTCCAAACGGTACAATTATCTTTTTGTAAAAAATAAAAAGTAAGATAATTGCCATAAGGTATTTAAAAATTGGTAAAAATGGATTAATATAATTTGTCATAATTATGGAGATATTTGTAGCTAGATCTTTAGGTTTTTGTGTAGAGAGTGGGTTAAACTCAAAATTACTTACAGTGACTTCATCACCTCTTTTTTTATCATAACCAAAACTATTTTTAACTATATTTGTAATAGCTTCTATTTCGCTTCCTTGTAAAGAGATATACTCTAACTCTTCTAAAAGATTACCTTCTTCATCTTTTTTTGCACGATACTTTCCATCGACAACAACTGACGCAGTGACTCGTTTTATCTTTGCAAATTCACCTTTTATGTTTGTTACTTTTTTAGAGATTTCATAGTTTGTAGTTGTTGAACTCTTTTCATATTTTTCGCCGCCACTCTTTTTCTCTTCTACTCCTTGAACAGGACCAATATTGCTTATGGCTCCTGGTACTCCACCATTCTCTTTTTTTGATGCTCCCTCTTTTGTCTCTTCGGTGCTTTGCTCACTTCTTACAACTGATTCAGGATCATAATACTCACTAACTGTATCTCTTCGTTCAAAATCAAAATCGATAGAGACTTTAGCGACTACTTTGTCAATTCCGCCTAAAATTGGAGCTAATACTTTTTGGATTTTATTTTCATAAGCTCTCTCATAATCATTTTTATATTTTATTTGTGCGCTTACGATGTCAGATTCAAATCCATCACTTTTACCACCTAGTGACTCACCATTTTGATTTATTATTTTGACATTGTCTATAGAGAGTTTGGAGACTGATGCAGAGATTAGATTTTTGATACCTGCTATCTGCTTTGAACTGAGCCTTAAGTTTGGGTTTATATTTAGCACTACAGAAGCTGTTGGTTTGGTCTCTTTTTCGACAAAAACACTCTCTTTTGGAAGTGCAATATGTACCTTTGCATCTTCTATGGGAGTAAGACTACCGATAGTACGAGCTAACTCTCCCTCCAAAGCTCTTAAGTATTTGATCTTTTGTGCAAAATCAGTCTCTCCAAAATCTTGTTTATCAAAAAGCTCAAATCCCACCTTGCTACTTTTTGGAATACCCAAAGCTGCAATCGCAATTCTTTGTTTGTAAACAAAATCTTTAGGAACTTTGATGGTTCCTTCATTTAAAATTTTATATGGGATATTGTCTTTTTCAAGTTGTTCGATTACAAGAGCAGAATCTGAAGCGTTTATGTTATCAAATAAGACTCTGTATCCATCTGAAGTACCATTTTGTGCATTAGTATAAAGGATTAAAAAGACTATAAAACCAATTACCGAAACTGTAGAAGCAGCGATAACAGCTTTTTGTTTGGTCGTTAAGTTTTGAAAAAGTGCTGTTATTTGCTCTAGTAGCGTTTTAAAGTCCATTCTCTTCCTATACTATAAAATCTTTCTAAAGGTTTCAAAAAATCTACTATTTTGCTCTGGCTTACCTATGGTAACACGGATACCATTGACACCATAACTTGTTAAATCTCTGATTATTATACCTTTTTTTAATAATAACTGGGCTATATCTTTGGAGTTTCTACTCTTGTCAAAAGTAAAAGTAATAAAATTTGTATAACTATCAATAAAATTTATTTTATTCTCTTTTGCAAAATCTTCATATCGTTTCATTTGGCTAAAATTATTTTCAATACTCTTTGCCACAAAATCTTCATCTTTTAATGCAGTAAATGCAGCCTTTAGTGAAAGAGTCGTAACATTAAACGGCGGGCGCATTTTATAAAGAGTATCCATGATTTCTTGACCTGCTATACCATATCCTACACGCATGCCACCAAGACCATATGACTTTGAGAATGTTCCAAGATAGAGTGTGTTTGGAAAAGTTTCGATTAACTCTTTTGGATCAATTTTCATTTGAGGATCTTTTGCATGCGCAAAATCCTGATAAGCACCGTCGATAACAACCATAGTATTGTCATCAATCTCTCTTATGAAATTAAAAACATCCTCCTTTTTTAAACACTCTCCAAGAGGATTGTTAGGAAGACATAAAAATATGATACCGATATCTTTCTCTTTTTTATATAAATGTAGAAATTCATTAAGATTGTGTTGGTGAGAAGGAGTTTTGATAACTTTTGCACCTATCTGTTTGGCATAGATATCATACATAGCAAAAGTAGTGCGTGCTGTTAAAATTTTCTTATATCTATTTGCTTTGGCATTGATAGCAAAAAAGATCACTTGATCACTTCCAGCTCCTAAGATAATGTTTTTGGAAGCTACTTCAAACTTATATGAAAGAGCATCTTTCATATCTTGCATACTGTCATCGGGATACATGTAAACTTTATCAGCGTGTTCTTGAATAGTTTTAACTACTTTTTCACTCACCCCAAATGGATTTTCATTTGAAGCTAGTTTGATTATGTCTCTCTCTTTGATTCCAAACTCTCGCATTACAAGTTCTATAGGTTTACCACCTTCGTATATTGTGATGTTTTCTAACTGTTTATTAAACTGCATTTTTTTCTCCACTTACATAAGAGCCTAGCCATTTTATTTTGTTTGGTGAATTCTCTATAAGTTTTTTAATTTTTTTATCATCAATATGCCCTTTAAAATCTATAAAAAATATTGATTGAAATTTTTTCTCTTTGATAGGGCGAGACTCTATTTTTGTAAGATTTATCCCAATATCTTGAAAAGCTTGTAAAAAATCTACCAAACTTCCAGGTTTATCTTCTGTTCTAGCCAATATTGAAGTTTTGTCATGTTCGCTTTTTTGGTTTTTAAAATCACTCAAGATGAGAAATCTAGTTTGATTTGCTAAATTGTCTTCAATCTTTTCAAAATGGATTGGTAATTTGTACAACTTAGCAGCAATATGTGAACAAATTGCTGCAGAGCTTGGATCATCTTTAGCTCGTCTTGCAGCCGCCGAGGTTGATCTGGTCGGAACAAACTCAATATCTTGTAAAAAATGCTCTTCAAGGAAATTTTTACACTGATTATACCCTTGTGGATGTGAATAGATACGCTTAATATCTTTGATATCCTCCACAACAGTAGCCAAAGAGTGGTGAATATCCATAAAAACTTCAGCAACAATTTTTGACTCAAATTTGCCTAGACAATCAAGTGTTGCACCTACCGCACCGTCGGTATTGTTCTCAATAGGAACTACTCCAAACTTTGCCTCTTTGTTCTCTAGCACTTTAAAAACTGCCTCTATGGAGCTAAGAGGAAGATAGTAACTCATAGCACCAAAACGACTCTCTGCTGCTTGATGAGAATAACTCCCTTCAGGTCCTAGATATGCTATTTTTTCGGGAAGTTCAAGGTTTCTACTGACTGCAAAAATTTCCATATATATAGCTTCTATCGCTTCTGGTGTTAAATCTCCATCATTTTGATTGCAGAGTCTTTGGATAATCTCTTTTTCTCGTTCAGGTCGATAGATACTTGAACCATCATTTTTTTTGAGTTCACCCACTTTTTTTACATACTCCATTCGTGAGTTTAAAAGTTTTAATAGTTCATTATCTATCTCATTTATATATTTTCTTAAATCATCTAAGCTCATTGGATAAACTCCTTTTCAAGTGCAATCATATCTTCAAAATTTTCTCTTTTTCGAATTAGTCGATCTTTGCCATTTTCTATAGCAACTTCACAAACTCTGCCTCTTGTGTTGTAGTTACTACTCATGGTAAAACAGTATGCACCAGCTGATTTTATAACTAGCAAATCATTACGCATAGTTTGAACAAGCTCAATATCTTTTGCAAAAAAATCTCCGCTTTCACATACAGGACCTACTACATCTGCTAAGCTTTTGTTTTTAGCATGATTTAAAACTTCTATTTGGTGATAAGCGTTATAAAGAGATGGTCTTATAAGATCATTCATAGCGCCATCAACTATAACAAATCTTTTTTCACCATTCATCTTTTCATAAAGTACTTTTGTCAAAAAGTATCCACTCTCACCAACTAAAAATCTACCAGGTTCACACATGATAGTTACATCAAGCGTTGAGAGTGTAGAAAATATAGCCTGTGCGTAATCATATGGTTTTATTAGCTCTTCATTTTTGTACTTTATCCCAAGACCGCCACCTATATCAAAAAACTTGATATTGATATCCAAAGCTTTGAGGTTTCGCACCAAATCAGCTACTATTTCGCTAGATTGGTGGATTGGCTCTAACTCTGTTAGCTGTGAGCCAATATGAAAGTGAATTCCAACAGGATCTAAATGTGGTGAGTTTTTAGCTTTGATATACATGCGTTTTGCATCTTCTATATCTACGCCAAATTTATTTGAACTAAGTCCTGTTGAGATATAAGGGTGTGTTTTTGGATCGATGTTTGGATTTACTCTTATGCTAATTCTTGCAACTTTTCCAACCTCTTTAGCTTGTGCTAAGACTCGCTCTAGTTCAGCTTCGCTCTCAAGATTGATCATCAAAATATCTTTTAAAATTGCCTCTTTTATCTCACTATCTTTTTTGCCAACTCCACTAAAGATAATTTTATATTTAGAGACACCTGCTAAAAGTGCTCTTTTAATTTCACCGATAGATACACAGTCACACCCAGCTCCTAAATCTGCTAAATGTTTTATAACGCTAAGATTTGAGTTTGCCTTTAGGGCATAACAAATAAGAGATTTTTTAGCTCTAAAAGCCTCTTTTAGTTCACTATATTTTTGTGAAATGTTATCAAAATCATATATATAAAGCGGTGTATTATAAGTATCGCTTAAAGTTTGAAAATCTATCATAATAAAGTACCCTATTATAACCTGAGTTCCACAAACTCAGGTTTTTAGGCGATACTATCCAAAAATCTCTAAATTTTTGCATTTTTTCTTTTATGATTTTTAATATAAATTATAATTCCAATTACCAAAAGTATTAAAACAGTTATTATGATCTCTTTTAGATAACCTTTCCAAAGTTCTTCATTTGCACCTGCAAAGTATCCAAGTGCTGCTAAAATTGTAACCCATATACCAGCACCAAGTGTAGTATAGATTGAAAATTCTGTTACATTCATTCGAGATAGTCCTGCTGGAAGTGAGATAAGCTGCCTGATACCTGGAACCAGCCTACCTGTAAAGG
>CAYUSV010000073.1:0-8989 GCA_964447385.1 uncultured Campylobacterales bacterium
TATAAATTTATAATTTTATTCAAATAGCTAAATTTATTTCAAAAATATTCGATATAGATATAATAGAAATAATAATTAGGGTTATGATGAGTTATAAAAATAAGCAAATCAATATATCACAATGGATAAATATGGCAGAGACAATAGATGGAAATGCTATAAATTTTGTAATTGCACTTGAAGATAAACCAAAAATCTTAAATATATCCTCAAATATGTCAAAAATTTTTGGCTACGATAAAGAAGATTTAATTACTCAAAAACAACCATTAGCTTCTATCATTTATAAAAAAGATATAAAGTTTTTGTACCTTTGTGTTAGTAATTTTTTACGTTTAAAAGAGAAAAATCATACAATTAGTTTTAGAATTATAACACCAACAAATGCAATAAAATTTGTAGAGAGTTTTTTTGTAATCACAAAAAATGAACAAACCGATCAACTCATGCTTGTTGGCTATCTACAAGATATAACAAAAAAAAATGAGTACCAACAAAAAATCAGCTATTTATCTAATTATGATCAATTAACAGGACTTGTTAATCGATCAAAAATTAAGAATTTGATTGATAAAGAGAGAGAGATTAGTATCTATACAAACACAGCTAGTGCAGTTTTATTTTTGGGGTTAGATAGATTTAAAAATGTAAATGATTCATTGGGACACCAAATAGGTGATAAATTGCTCCAACATGTATCTCACCGACTAAGAAGTTGTATAAAAAATGAAGATATACTCTCTAGAGTTGGTGGTGATGAATTTGTAATTATACTCTCAACACTAAACCAAAAAACTATTAAATCTCATATAGAGATCATTGCAAGACGAATATACAATATACTTGAACGACCATTTTCTATTGATGGCAATCTTCTACATATCACAACAAGCATAGGTGTGGCAATTTTAGATATTGATGGCAATAATAGCGATGAGATATTAAAAAACGCAGACACGGCCATGCAACAAGTTAAAAAAGAGCAAAGTCACTATCTTCGCTATTATCAAAGTACAATGCAAGATAGAGCTTCAAGCGATTTAGAGATTGAAAATGATTTAAGGGTTGCTCTTAAAAAAAATCAGTTTGAACTCTATTATCAACCCCAAGTTGATACTAAAAGTGATCTAATCATTGGTGCTGAAGCACTAATAAGATGGCATCATCAAGATAAAGGAATGATTTCACCTCTAAAATTTATCCCTATTGCTGAAGCGACAGGACTGATAATCGCTATTGGAAATTGGGTATTGTTAAATGCATGTAAAAGAATTAAAGAGCTTCAAAACTCTCCTTTGCTTCCAGTATCATTTAAAAAAATATCTGTAAATATCAGCCCAAAACAGTTCAAAATGCCATCTTTTGCAACTGATGTAAAAAATATAATTAAAGAGACAAAGATAGACCCTTCCTATCTGGAACTTGAAGTTACAGAAGGTGCACTTATCTCTGATTTAGATGATGCAATAGAAAAGATGCTTATACTAAAAGAGTTAGGTATAAAATTTTCTATTGATGATTTTGGCACTGGTTACTCTTCGCTTACTTATCTTAAAAAACTACCTGTTGATATCATTAAGATTGATCAATCTTTTATCACTGACATGCATATAGATTATGATGATAAAATCTTAACTCAGACAATTATCCAAATGTCTCAAAATTTACAAATTGGTCTTGTAGCTGAGGGTGTTGAGAAGATTGAACATCTCAACTTTTTACAAGAGAAGGGGTGTGAAACATATCAAGGTTTCTTCTTCTCTAAACCATTAACATTTAAAGCCTTTAAAAAGTTACTTTTCTTAAATAGGACTAAACCTCTAGCCCTACTTCAAAATACCATTGAGACGCAGTAGAGCATCGCTATCTGGCTTTTTGCCACTAAAAGCTATAAAACTCTCCATAGCCGGTCTGCTACCTCCTTTTTGAAGTACCTCTTCATAATATCTTTTTGAGATATTTTCACTAAAAATTCCTTGATCAATAAATTGAAAAAACGCATCTGCACTAAGTACCTCTGCCCACTTGTAACTATAATAACCAGCAGCATATCCACCGGCAAAAATATGTCCAAATCCCCACTGAAATTTATTATAACTTGGTGGTTTGATAACCGCATAATCCTCTCTTAACTTATCAAGAATTTTTTGTACATCATTGGAGTTATACCTGTCTAAATGAATTTTCATATCAAATAATGAAAATTCAACTTGTCTTAAGATTCCTAGTGCTGATTGGAAATTTTTTGAAAATTTAAGTTTCTCTATCATATCATCACAAAGAGGTTCGCCACTCTTGTAATGATATGCAAATTCTTTTAAGACATCTATCTCGTAAGCAAAATTTTCCAAAAATTGACTCGGAAACTCAACCGCATCCCACTCAACTCCATTGATACCACTTACAAATGGCTCATTTACACAACTAAGCATATGATGAAGCGCGTGTCCCATCTCATGAAAGAGTGTCACTACATCACTAGGTCTAAGAAGAGATGGATTTTCTTTTGAACTTGTAGCAAAATTTGCCACTATAAAAGCAATTGGTAATATCTTTTTTGCTTTAGAATTTATATGATGAGTTGTCCAATCATTCATCCATGCACCACCTCGTTTTCCTTTTCTAGCTTCAAGGTCGATATAGATTCTTGCAATCTTCTCATCATCTTTAAACAGATCATACGCTTGGGCGCTTTTATGCCAAACTTTTGTCTTTGCCAATACAAACTTTATACCCAAAAGCTTATATACAAAATCAAATAGCCCTTTGATAGTGCGCTCTTTTTCAAAATATGGCATATACTCTTCATCAGCAACATCCAATGACGCGATTTTTAACTTTTCACTATAATAAGCAACATCCCAAGACTCTAACTCTCCCTCAAATCCAGTCAAATTTGCAAACTCTTGGAGTGCTTTAAACTCTTTAATAGCTTGAGGTTTGCTCTTGTTTGCTAACTCCTCTAAAAAGGATATAACATCTTGTGGTTTATCTGCCATCTTTGATGCAAGACTAAGCTTTGCAAAATTATCAAATCCCAAAATTTTAGCCTCTTCATCTCTTAGTGCTAAAATTGTCTCTATCAAATTATCATTTTGAGGCGCTCTTGTAGTATATGCTTTGTATAGTTTCTCTTTTAAAACTCTGTTTTTAGAGTATGTCATAAATGCTACAAATGATGGTTGTTGAAGCGTAAACTTATATACCGTTTTTCCATCTATTTCATCTTTTGCACTTAAAAGATCTGGTTTTGGAAGAGACTCTACATCTTCAAAATCCTCAACTATCATCTCATATGAATCTGTTGCTTTTAAAAGATTTTGTGCAAAGTTAGTTGTCGCTTCGCTAATTTGGAGGTTAATCTCAGCTAATCTCTCTTTTTTCTCTTTTTCCAATCCCACGCCACTAAGCTCAAACGACTCTATCCCCTCTTTTAAAACTCTATTTTGTTCTATGTTTAAACTTTTGGCTTCATTTTTTTGTATATCTTTAAAAGCTTTGTAGATATCTTCATTTTGGCTAAGTTTTGTACTATACTCTGTCAAAACAGGAAGAAGCTCGTTGTAAACCTCTTGGGTTTGATCTGTATTATTTACATAATTTAGATGAGAAATAGGTGTAAAACTAAACTCTAATTTAGTCGAAAGCTCTTGATAAGGTGTGAGAAAATTTTGATATATTTTTGGCTCAATTTTTAATAGCTTTTCAATATCTTTGTTATTTTCATCAATGATACTCAAAACTTTTTCTTTATGCTCTTGTAAATTTTTGTCTGTTAAATCAAACTCTTTAAAACTCATTTAATTCCTTTATAATTCAGGTTTATATTAAATTATACAGTTAAAAGTTAAATTTTTGGAAAAAATGGCTATTGACACAATATATTTTTGTTTTTGTGCGATGTTTGTTGGTTTTAGAATGTTTGGTTTTTGGAAAGACTTACGGTAAATTCCATCATATAACTCAGGTTGATCTCATATCATATTATATATAATCTACAAACTTTAATAGACTTCTTGTAAAACTATAGCTTAGAGGTAAATTCTCCCTTTTGTCTTGGTCTCACAATATAGTTTTACAAGAAGTTTATCAAGTAATAGAACACAGGATTTTTATGTTTGAAAAATTTTTAAGATTCTTTATCAACAATGCACGAATTAACTATCTACTTTTTATTTTGGTTTTTTTGGCAGGTGTCTATGCATACATAAAAACACCTAAAGAAATCTTTCCATCGTTTGAACTTGATATGATATCAATTTCAGGCAGTTATAGTGGTGCTTCCATCGACATACTAGATAAAATGGCTGTAAAAGATATAGAAGATGAAATAAAAAATGTAGATGGTATTAAAGAGATGGCAACTATTATATCAGGTAGTCGTTTTAATATTATTTTAGAACTTGAAAAAGGAGTCAACAGATACAATACAGCCGATAAACTACAAAATGCTCTCTCTTTAGCAGTACAAAATCTTCCAGATGATATGGATGAACCAATACTCAATGTACTTGAAATTAAAAGAGATCTGATGAGTGTAGCTATCACTTCAAATACTCTTTTACAAGATACTTTAATCCAAAAAGCAGATGAGCTAAAAGATAAAATCTTAAACTTAAAAAATATTTCAGAGGTAATTATATACGGCGATAGTGAAATTTACTATGATATTACACTCAATAACAACAAAATCAAAGCACTAAATCTAAATGAACAGAGTGTTGTTAACACCTTAAGAGGATTATCTTATATCTACCCCATAGGAAAAGTAGAAGACTCAAAACTTGGACACTACTATATATCAACATTTAACGGTGAAAAAAATGCCAAAGATATGTTAAACAGTCGTATAAAAGTTGATGGTTTTACACTCTATCTTAAAGATATAGCAACCATTAAAAAAAGATATGCAGATAGTGCAACAAAATTTTTGGTGGATAATAAAAATGCAATTGATATAGCTATAAAACAGAGTAAAAGAGGAAATGCTCTAACAATTTCACAACAAATTAAAGATATCGTGGATGATATGAACTCAAAATATGAAAATTTAGAGTATATAATCCACAATGATCACTCCCTTGCTATCAAGGACAGATTAAATATCATAATCTCAAATATCCTTTTAGGTCTAATTCTTATATCACTATTAGTAATGTTTTTGATCAATAAACGCATGTCTTTTATAATCTCTTTGGGTATCCCTACCTCATTTGTTTTAGGTGCTTTTTATCTTTTTGTTGCCGGATACACAATCAACATGATCTCTTTAATAGGTGTACTCCTCGCACTTGGTATCATTGTAGATGATGCAATTGTTGTTAGTGAAAATATACAACAACATATTGATGAAGGAATGGAACCAAAAGAGGCGGCAGTTGTTGGAGCAAAAGAGATGTTCAAGCCTGTAACCATTGCCTCACTAACAACTCTTTTTGCCTTTATACCTGCACTTATGATGAGTGGAACTATGGGAGAGGTGATAAAACTCATCCCAATTGCTGTATCTGTTTTGGTTTTGGCATCGTTAATAGAATCTTTTATCTTTTTACCAATACACGCAGCACATGTGTTGAAAAAAGAGCAAAAATCTCTAAGCTGGGCAAAGGCTAACCGTCTTTATAGTTTAGTGATTCACTTTTTTGTGAAATATAAAAAAACTTTTCTTGTCTGTTTTATCATAATGGTACCACTACTTACAATTTTAGGTATAAAGATGAGTAAGTTCCAAATGTTTCCAAAGTTTGATGCTACAACTATAAATCTAACACTAAAAGCAGGTGTAAATACAACAACAGAACAAACTTATGAAATCCTAAAAACTATACAAAGAGATATTTATAAGAAAAAAGAGTATTTTTTCATAGATCACATAGGAGCAGTTGCCGGATGGCGTAAAGACAGTGCATCAAACAGTGAAACTTACCCTTATGTTGGACAAATCACAATCGAACTTAAAAAATTAAAAGCTCAAAATTTTGTTGATCATTATATTACCCCAAATTTAAGCTTTTATTATGATAAAGAAGGAAGAGTTAGAGCAGAAAAATCTCAAGTTATTGCAAAAAAACTAAGAAACTTTTTAAAAGAAAAAAATTATAAAGAGAAATTTAATCTCACAGATATAGATATCGTAGAGAAAAAAGTAGGTCCAATCAAATCAGATTTAAAAATTGGACTAATTAGTGAAAATAGTGCCAAAGTTTCAAAATATATAAATATACTAAAAAACACTTTAAAAGAGATGGAGGGTATCGTATCGGTTGATGAGGGGATTAAATTTGGAGTAGATGAGATTAAACTAAAAATTAATGATTATGGTAAATCTTTAGGGCTTGATGAGAAAGCTCTTGGACAACTTTTATCAAACATGTATCTAGAGCGTAAAATTGCTACTTCATTTGATGATGAAAATTTATTGGATATAAAGATAAAAAGTGATTCAAAAGACTCAATACAAAGATTTAAAAATTATGAAATTCCACTAGCAAAAGATAGATATGTAACTCTAAAAGATGTAGTAGAGTTTAAAAAAATCAAATCTTTTGAAAAAGTCATTAAAGATTTTGGCGAAAAAAACTTTTATATTTATGCCAATGTTGATCCAAAGATTTTAACCGCTACCGAGGCATTAGCCAAAATAGAGCCACTTTTGGATGATGCTTTAAAAGATGGTATAAGACTTAAATTTAAGGGCGAAAAAGAGAAACAAAAAGATCTCAAAAACGACATGATAGCTGCTAGTTCATTGGCTATAGTTTTAATAATGGTTTCACTTTTATATCTTTTTAACTCATTTAGAGAAACTTTTATGATGATGTCTGTTATACCTTTTGCATTTTTAGGTGTCTTGATGGGACATTTTTTGTTAGGAATAAATCTCAGCATGCCAACTATCATCGGTATGCTTGGTCTTAGTGGTGTTGTTATAAATGATGGGATTATTATGATGATAAATCTTAAAAAAGCCAAAAATATTGATGAAATTTTCTTCTATGCTGCAAAAAGATTCAGACCTATTATGCTAACATCAATCACAACATTGATCGGTCTTTCAAGCTTGATCTTCTTTCCAACAGGACAAGCAACAATATTTCAACCAATGGCGATAGCACTTGGTTTTGGACTGGCATGGGGTACGGTACTAAATTTGATTTATCTACCTGTACTTTATACATTTTTAAACGCAAAAAGGATTAGCCAAAGATGAAAACATTTATATTTTTTCTAGTTTTAATTATAGGATTTTTCTTTTATCTCTTCTCTACCAAAAACACTGAACCACAACCTGATAAAATCACTTCCAGTACGCTAGAAGAGTTAGAAGAACAAAGTGATATCATAACTAGACAAGAGATATCTTCATATACCACACTTTCAAAAGATGTACCAAAGGCAATCCCAGAAGAACAAGTTTTTGATACAGTTAAAAATTTACTTTTAAAAGCTTCAAAAATACAATATCCAAAAGCTATCACGCTCAATACTAAAATTGACTCATTTTTACAAACTACAGAGTCCAAAGAGGAGTTTAGACAAAACTTAGCAGCCGCGTTTAATTTAAATTATGATGATGTAGAAAAAAATTTTAAAAAGAATAAGCTAGTTTGGGATTGGGTTAACCAACTCAAAGATTAACCCTCCAAGCTGAGCTAAAAGCCCACTGAAAATTATACCCTCCAAGTTCTCCTGTTACATCAAGTGACTCACCGATAAAGTATAAGTTTTTGACAACTCTACTCATCATAGTTAGTGGATCGATCTCATCTGTACTTACACCACCTCTTGTCACTTCAGCTTTTTGATATCCAAAATTTCCAGCAGGTGCAAAAGTATAGTTTTTTAACTCTAAAAGTTTTTTAAGCTCAAAATCGTTTAATTTATCCACAGGTTTATCTTCCAAACCGATACTTTTTAAAAATGCTTTGGTAAATCTCTTTGGCAAAAAAAGTGCTGAACTTAAGAGTTTTTTAGAGTTTTTTAGCCTATCTTTTATATTCATATCTGGCAAAAAATCAATCTTTATTTGTCCTTTATACCAGTAGAGTGAAGCGTTTAAGATAGCCGGACCGCTTATCCCTCTATGGGTAAACAAAATATCTTGATAAAATCTTTTCTCACCAACAGTTATCAAAACCGGCAATGAAATACCACTAAGCTCTTTCATCCAAAACTGATCTTTTTGTACAGTAAATCCTACAAGTGCAGCAGATAGCACACACACTTTATGCCCAAAACTTTTAGCAATCTCATAAGCAATGGCACTAGCACCTATCTTTGGATAACTCAAACCACCACTTGCTACAATCAGCTTTTGTGCTTGAAAATCACCTCTATGCGTATGGATATAAAAAGAGTCTGTTTTAGTAACCTTTTTTACATTATGATTTAAAAATATCGGTAGTTTTTCAACCTCTTTTTGAAAAACTTTTATAATCTCATCTGAGCTTTTTTGACAAAAATATTGACCATCTTTTAAAATTTTTGGCTCACAACCTCGCACTTTTAAAAAATCCAAAAGTGCAAATTGGTCAAATGAGTCTATTATCTGTTTGATAAAGCTACTATCACCTAGATAATTTTTAACACTTAGATGTTCATTTGTTACATTACAGCGACCACCACCAGAGATTTTAATCTTTTGGGCTATTTTTTGATTGCTCTCAATTATGGCAATATCTCTATCTTTATATTTGCTTGCAAACATCAAACCACTTGCACCTGCTCCAATGATTACTATCTCGAATTTATGCACTATTTATCAACTCTCCCACCACCTTCATCAATCGCTATAAGAGGTTGAAAAGTGCAACCACAGGACATAAAAAAGATAACAACCGACATAATATATTTCATACTAGATTCTAGCATAAATTTTACAATTTTTACTTTTTTTAATGTAAGAAATAACTCTCAATCAATTCAAAAAGTTAATAGTATAACCATCCCAGATCAAACTTCATCATAACAGTAAGTCATAGAGGGGTGA
>CAYUSV010000074.1:0-8786 GCA_964447385.1 uncultured Campylobacterales bacterium
TTTTCAGTTCGTTTTGAAGATTCTAGTAAGAGTGTAACTTATGAGTATGAGTTTGAGGGTTGTGGATTTCGATACATGTTAGCAGAGTTTAGCTCATTAATTCAAAGAGATAAGATAAAATCAAAAAAATTAACTCCAACTGACATGATGAAAATAAATAGAGTAGTACTTCAATATAATGAAAAAAAAGGAAAAAAGTAGATGATTTATGAGGATTATTATATCTTTACACCAGGACCTGTAAAGATGTCAAAAGAGATTTTAGAGATAGGTGCAAAACAGACTCCATACTTTAGAAATAGTGAATTTTCTAAAGTTACACTCTTTTGTGAAAGCTCAATTTTAAAGATGCTAAATGCTCCAGATGAGAGTAGAGTTATATTTTTGACAGCTTCTGGTACTGCTGGTTTAGAGTCGGTTGTTATGAATTTATTAGATAAAGATGATAGTGCTTTAGTTGTAAATGGCGGTGGTTTTGGAGAGAGGTTTGTAGAGATTTGTGATGTCCACAGTGTACCACATTTTGATTTTAAAGTGAAAGATACAAATCTTAGTGATATAGATAAACTTGCACCAAAAGAGAGCTTTAATACGCTTATAGTAAATGCTCATGAGACAAGTGTGGGGCATCTTTATGATTTAAATTCTCTTGGAGAGTATTGTAAAAAAAATGATCTTTTACATATAGTTGATGCTATCAGTATGTTTGTAACAGATCCTATCGATATGCAAAAACATAACATCGATACGGTAATCATAAGTAGCCAAAAGGGGCTAGCTCTTCCTCCAGGACTTACCATGGTAGTGTTAAATAAAAAAGCACAACAAAAACTCAAAGATATAAAAAGTCTCTATTTTAATTTTAAAAATTATCTCAAAGATGGGCTAAGAGGGCAGACTCCTTATACTCCAGCAGTCACTATCATGCTTCAATTAGAGGCTAGGTTAAAGCAGATAGAAAATGAGGGCGGAATCAATATAAGCATAAAAAAAGCTAAAGATATAGCAGAGTATTTTCGCCAAAAGATAAAACCTCTTCCACTCAAAGAGTACAGTGAGTATATGCCAAATGCTATGACAACTCTTACTCCACTTGATGCAAAAAGTGCATTTGAAATTGTAACTGATTTAGAAGATAGATATAGAGTTATGGTCTGTCCAAATGGTGGTGATTTAAAAGATAAGATTTTTAGAGTCTCACACATGGGAGATATGGATAAAGCTTATGTAGATATCTTGATAGATGCACTTTTTGACTACTATAAGAGATAGTTTTATGGGTATTGATGATAAAACATTAAGAGTTGCACAGCTTATTATGCTAGATATGCTAAAAGAGCTTGATAGGATTTGTCAAAAACATGGGTTAAAGTATTGGCTTGATAGCGGTACACTTTTGGGAGCTGTCAGACATGATGGGTTTATACCATGGGATGATGATGTAGACATCGCTATGCCTGTTGAAGATTATAAAAAGTTTTGTATGATTGCCCAAAATGAACTACCATATAGTATGTTTTTACAACACAGCAAGAGTGATAAAACATTTGCGTTTGATTATACAAAGATAAGAGACAGCAGAGCAACTATCGTAGAATTTCACGAAGAGAACAAAGATGTAAAATATAACCAAGGGGTTTTTTTAGATATTTTTCCGATGTTAAATATTAAAGACTCTAAGATCCATACTCTCTTTTATAGATACTCTTTTGTTGTTATAAGATTTTTCTCTGCTAAAAAATTTGATATAAAAAGCATTAGAAAAGTTTTTTTAAAGATATTCCATAAACTACACTTAGGATGGCAAAGAAGCAATACAAAGGTAATTTATGCAGGTGAGATGCCAGATGTCTCTGCAAGTTTTTCCAACGAGAGTATTTTTCCGTTAAAAAAGATAAAGTTTGAGGGTTTGGAGTTTTGGGCACCAAATGATAGTGATGGTTATCTAAGAGAGATTTATGGTAAAAACTACTTACAGATGCCACCAATTGACAAGAGAAAAGTTCATGCTGTGAGTATTAAAATTAGTTAACATTTCTTAAATAATTAAATATATTTAATTATTTAAATTAATATAGGTATAATTATGTTAAATAATTTTATTTAAGGAAAAAATTGTGTTTTTTAAGAAGCGAAAACAAGAGGATGAACCAGCGGCACTATTAGTTAAAACTTCATCTACTATCACAAAAGGTAGTAAGTTTGAAGGCAATATAACAACCAGCGATTGTGTAGAGATAAATGGCGAATTTATAGGCAATATTAACTGCAAAAAAGAGGTTTTTGTAAAAGAGTTTGGTCAAATTTTGGGAGAGATAAAAGCTGACAAAGTCATTAATGAAGGTAAAATTGAGGGAAAAATAATATCTCATACATTTCAAAGCGGTAAAAAATCTTTTACAAAAAACAATATTGAAGCTAAAGATGTGACTATTGATGGGATGTTTGATGGGGTTATCAAATGTGAAACTTTGCATATTGGTGAGAGTGGAGATGTTAAAAAAATAGTTCAAGCAAAAAGTATCGAAATTTCAGGTAAAATTGATGGTGATATCGCATGTGAGAGCTTAGCTACAACTATGCATGCAAATGTAAAAGGAAAACTTTTTGTAAATAAACTATTAAACAACGGTGGGACAATTGATGGTTTTATAGGAAAATATCAAGAGATCTTAAAACAGAAGGTAGAGATTCCAAAAGAGAGTAAAAAGATAAAGATAGTAGAAGAGAAAAAACTATTTCCTAAGAGTGCTTAAATTTGCACTCTTAGTTTAGATGCATTGATTTGTAACAAATTCTTGGTTTGGATATAAAAATACCTCTACTCTTCTGTTGAGATCCATATTTTGTGTGCTTGTGTTTGGTGCTATTGGTTTATCAAAAGAGCAACCTTTCTCATATACAGGGTTTCTAACACCACTATCGATTATCAAATTTGCCACACCCCTAGCTCTTTTTTGTGACAGTGTTAAGTTATAGTTGTGTGTTCCTCTATTGTCAGTGTGACCAACTACCTGTATGATAGTTTGTGGGTAGTTTTGTAAAACACCTATAAGCTTATCGATTTTGTATCTAGCTGTTGGAGTTAGTGTTGCTGAGTTGGTTGGAAACATCATCTTGTCTCTAAAAGTTATTTTAACAAATCGGTTGTTTTTTGTCACAATGATATCTTCATCACTTGTCGCTTCAGCATTCGGTGAAGTGTTGACTTCAGTTTCAAGTGATTTTGCAACTTCTGCAGCTTGTTTATCCATGTTGTAGCCTATTATCCCACCGATAACTGAGCCAGCAGCAGCACCTAAAACCATGTTTTTAGTCTTTTTACCTTTACCAGCGGTAACTCTTCCCAAAATCGCCCCAGCTGCTGCTCCAATAGCCGCGCCTGACTTTGTCTTTTCACCTGTACCTACTGCAATACTTTGTTGAGGCATTTGAGCACACCCACCAAGTAGAGTAACAATCGCTAAAAGTGAAATAGTTTTTTTTGAAAATATAGTAGTTTTCATAAAATTCCTTACTGTTATAATATGCTTGATTATAACTAAGATTGCTTAAGAATCTATTTGCATTGGTCTTTTAATTTTGATTTGTCTTCATATACAAAGATTTCTACTTTAGCATTCTTTAATTTTTTACCACTACAACCTTTGGCAAAAATCTCATCTCTTATGCCTAAATTAAAAAGCTCTTCAGCTACTGTGATAGCTCTATTGTCTGAAAGATATTGGTCTTTTGATGTATCGTTGTTATCGTTTGCATGTCCGGTTATCTGTATGGTAAGAGCATTTTGTTTTATTAAAATCGGTGCTATACAAAAGAGCTTGTTTTTTACCGTTTGTACAAGCAGTTGTGAATCTAACTGAAAATCATTTTTATAACCTAAATCAATTTTTAAAACAGACTCATTTAACTCTAAAAATATTGAATTATTGGTATCTCTTTTAGCCTTTGCATGACAATTTTCTATCAAAGATTCTTTTATAGTGTTTAATGTCGGTGTTTTTTCTATATTGACACTTTTTATAGGAATTTGGCTCTTTTTAGAAAGACAAGCAATAAACAAAAAGGAGATGAGTAAAATGAAGATTTTTTTGTAATACATGCTATCTATCATACCAAAATTTTATTATAATTGTATTTTTTATGTAACTTTATGTATTTTTTGGGTAGTATCCAACTTTTTTAATGATCATAAAAATCCAGATAGGAGAAGATATACAGTGTTTGAAGCATTAACAGATTCGTTTAAATTAGCGATAAATAAAGTACGATTTGCAGATGATGAAAAATCGCTTAAAAAAGCGTTAGATACACTTAAAAAATCACTTCTAAAATCAGATGTTCATCATAAAGTTGTTAGAGATCTTATAAAGACAATTGAATTAGAGACAAAACAAGCCGGTATCGGTAAAGAGAGTTTTTTAAAATCTCTAAAAGATAATCTCACCCAAATACTCACAGCTAGTGGAAACCAAGGTTTTGTTTACGCCTCAAAACCTCCGACAATTGCTCTGATGTGTGGTTTGCAAGGCTCAGGAAAAACAACAACTACTGTAAAATTAGCCCACTATTTAAAGGGTAAAAAGAAAAAAGTTTTGGTTGCAGCTTGTGATCTTCAGAGATTGGCAGCAGTTGAGCAGTTAAAACAACTTTGTACTCAAAATGAGGTTGATTTATTTTTTAATGATAGTGAAAAAAATCCAATCAAAATCGCTAAAGAGGCATTAAAAAGAGCAAAAGATGGGCTATACGATGTTTTGATAGTCGATACAGCTGGTCGTTTGGCAATTGATGAAGAGCTGATGGAAGAGCTTCAAGATATAAAAAAGAGTCTTGATCCAGATGAAGTATTTTATATCGCAGACTCACTAACAGGTCAAGATGCTGTTAGAAGTGCATCAACTTTTAATGAATTGATGGCCATAAGTGGTGTAATTTTGACAAAATATGATGGCGATTCAAAAGGTGGTGTTGCACTAGGAATTGCCAAACAACTCTCCATACCACTTCGGTTTATCGGTATGGGTGAGAAGGTTGGAGATTTGGAGCCTTTTTTACCTGATCGGATAGTAAATCGTTTGATGGGAGAGGGAGATCTTATCACGCTTGCTGAAAAGACAGCAGATGTGATAGATGAGAAACAGGCTAAAAAACTTACTTCAAAAATCAAAAAAGGTCAATTTAATTTTAATGACTTTTTAGATCAATTAGAAAGTATGAAAAAACTTGGAAACTTAAAGTCACTTATGGGTATGATTCCGGGCATGTCAGGCATGGCTGGAAAACTTAAAGATATGGATCTTGAAAATAGTTCTGAAGTGACTAGAATCAAGGCTATGATTAGCTCTATGACTAAAAAAGAGCGAGAACTACCTGATCTGTTGAACAATACTCGAAAAAAGAGAATTGCAAATGGAGCAGGATTATCTCAACTTGAAGTTAACCGTTTTTTAAAACAGTTTAAAAATGCAGCTAAGATGGCAAAAAAGTTTTCAGGTAAAAATGGTATGAAAGATCTGCAAAACCTTATGGCACAGCAAGATCAAATGAAAATACCAAGATAAAAAAACATAAACAATTAAATATTAGGAGAATTAATGGCAACAGTTGTAAGATTAACAAGAATGGGTAGAAAGAAAAAACCTTTTTACAGAATCGTAGTTACAGATAGTAGAAAAAGAAGAGATAGTGGATGGATTGAGTCAATAGGATATTACAACCCGATGACAGAGCCTGAAGTTATAAAATTTGACGAAGAGAGGTTGGCATACTGGACTAGTGTAGGTGCTAAGATGAGTGATCGTGTTAAGAGAATTACCGGCAAATAATGGCTGAACAATTTATACTGGAGTTTGCTAAATTAATAGCAGATAAGCCTGAAGCTATAAGTGTCAGCAGAGAAGATATTGATGATACTTTTTCTGAGATTATCTTAAGAGCTGATAAAAAGGATACTGGTAAGCTTATAGGTAAAGAGGGTAAAATGATAAGCTCTTTAAAATCCATCATCTCAGGTTGCAAAGCAAAAGAGGGTAGATCATATCGTGTTACTATAAAATCAAACGATGAGCAGTGAAAAACTTCAAATTGCAACAGTTGGCAGAGTTGTAGGTCTAAAGGGCGAGCTTAAGCTTCATCTGCAATCTGATTTTGTCGATCAGTTTAAAAAAGGGAGCTGTTTTACCCTGACAAATAAGACTCTTATCGAGATAGAGTATTTTAACCCTTTAAAATTATTAGTAAAGTTTGTTGGAATCAACAGCAGAGAAGATGCTTCAAAATTTACAAATCAAAAACTTTTCACAACCATTGAAAATACCAGAGAGAGTTGTCCTTTGAAAGAGGGAGAGTTTTACTGGTTTGACATGGTAGGTTCATCTGTCTATGATGATGAGCTTTTTTTAGGTGTTGTGGATGAGATAGAGCGTATTGGTGTGGTTGATTATCTCATTATCAAAACAGACGATGCTTTGGTAGAAAAAGAGCTTAGTAAAAAGTTTTATATCCCTTACATTGATGAGTATATTGTTAGCTTTGATAATAAAAGTAAAAAAATCAAGACAGATGGTGGACTTCTTTTGTTAGAAGCTTCATAATAGCAGTTTATGCATACATTTACTTTCGTCACTCTTTTTGAGTCATTAGTAAAACACTATTTTGAAGACTCTATACTCAGTAGAGCCATAAAAAAAGATATAATTGCTATCGACTTTATAAATCCTAGAGATTTTAGTATAGATAAACACAAAAAAGTAGATGATTATCAAGCTGGAGGTGGGGCAGGGTTGCTTTTAAAACCACAACCTCTCTCAGATGCAATTAAAGAGATAAAAAAAGCGGATGAAAAAGCTTATTTTATATTTGCAACTCCAGCTGGAAAACCTTTTAGGCAAATTGATGCAAAAAGACTTAGTGAAAAAGAGCATATTGTTTTTGTAAATGGACGATATGAGGGTATAGATGAGCGAATAATAGAGAGTTATGCGGATGAGCTTTTTTCAACTGGAGATTATATATTAACAGGTGGCGAATTGCCTAGTCTTTGTATGTGTGATGCAATTTGTAGAAATATACCACAAGTCTTGGGAAATGTTGACTCCCTACTAGTCGAGAGTTATGAAAACAACCTTTTAGAAGCCCCCTCTTTTACAAAGCCAAACAACTTTGAAGGTAGCGAGATTATAAAAGAATACTTAAAGGGTAATCATGCTAATATCCTCACTTTAAAAAACAGGTTATCTGCCTATAAAACAAACTATTTTAGACCAGATTTGTATAAAAAGATTAAAAAAACTAAAGGTAAATAGATGAGAAACAGATATATTGATGCATTTGAAGCAAAACAAGCAGAAGGTAAGACTATCCCTAATTTTAGAGCAGGAGACACTTTAAGAGTTGCTGTTACGATCAAAGAGGGTGAAAAAACAAGAGTTCAAAATTTTGAAGGTGTCTGTATCGCTAGACGCGGACAAGGTACAGGTGAAACTTTTATGATAAGAAAAATGGGCGCTAACAACATCGGCGTTGAGAGAATTTTCCCAATTTTAAGTGACAGTGTTGATAGTATCACGGTACTAAGAAAAGGACGAGTAAGAAGATCAAAACTTTTCTATCTAAGAGAGAGAAAAGGAAAGTCAGCAAGAATTAAAGAGCTTAAAAAATAATTTTTTTGCTTTATAAAGTGAGCTTATTCTATAAGCTTACTTCTAGGATTGCTTTCTATCTAGTCCAGAATTCTCACGCCATTTTTATCACCAACATGCTTGTGTATAATCATAAGATACTCTTTTTCCCCAGTTGTTCTTCTGTTTAACACAAAATAAATCGCACCAATAATTTTTACAAAAGTCTGCTCATCTACCATATTAAACAATTTATTTTGTATAATTGTATCTATATATCCAAACCATTTCTCTATGATTTTATCATCAAAAATTATCTTTTTATCTTTATAATGATACTTATACACATCCCAAACTTAAATCCCCACTGAACATAACTATTTTTTATTTACCAAAGTGATTAAATTTAAACTCATCAGGTGGGCATATTATAGATAATTCTTCCCTACGCCGAATATGAAAATTATCAGATGCAAATCTTTTTAGTTTCTCTTTCATTGTCTGTGATTTAAGATCTTTTTGAAAAAAATCATCAGTTGCCTTTTTAAACTCTTTAAATGTCTTATAAAACTGATTTTCTAAACATTACCATCTCTAAAATCTATATCTATTACATATCCATTATTAATATGTCCTATCATTGGCATATATCCAGGTTCACCTTTATATGAGTATTTGGCTGTGTTTTTGTGAGCTTCTATGAAGGTTGCATCGATATCTAGTATTAATTCTTCATTTTTTATTGATTTTAGAAATCTTTTGAGATACTTCCTATTGATATTTTTCATACCAGTTTCATCATCACTACCTAACTTATGTAAAAATTTAGTCATTGCGTCTGCTATTGGAATATTGTCTATTTTTAAAATTGTTTTTAGTGCTTCATCCAATCTAATCTTTTTTATATCAGATAGTACTCTACCTCCACTATGAAGCATTAGTATCAATGGATAGATATATTCTGATGGATTGTTGTCCACACGCATCAACTTGGCCAGCAGAGCAGTAAAAAAGTATTCTCACCGTATTGTAACATAGGTGGCCAAATAAATTAACTATTTGCCAAGATTTTACGCATAGAGTCTCCTTTGAGTTCAATTTTGTGTGCCGTGTGAATAAGCCTATCCATCATGGCATCTGCAATAGTTTCATTGCCCAAATATG
>CAYUSV010000075.1:0-8774 GCA_964447385.1 uncultured Campylobacterales bacterium
TAGCCAAAAATAATCTAAAATAATAAAAACTTGTCAAAATAAAACCAAAACCTATCATGATAGTAATAATAGAGAGTGGCACACCATAGCTTGATGCCACTCCAATAAACATGGTAGTAGCTACAGAAACCGACATAAATATCATGTCATTATACGCTACTACCCGCCCTAAATATTCACTTTTTGTATGCTCTTGAATCATGGTATAGGTATATGACCAGAGTGTGGTTGTAAAAAAACCAACTGCAAACATGCCAATGAGTGACATATAAAAATTATCTTGAACAAAAGCCCAGATGATAAACACCACTCCTTGTAAAATTAAAATTTTATGAAGATTTTTAGAGTTAACTAAATTTCCAATAAAAAATGGCCCTATCATCAAAGCTAACGCTCTTATACCATTTATCCAACCTATCGCCAAAGGGATAGCGATAACATACTTATAGTTAAAATCAGTCAACAAATTTACAAGTGCATCAATCATAGTCAATGCAACTACACTATGAAGCAACATCAAATGTATGATAATTTTGTGGTTTTTGATATATACAAACCCCTCTTTTATCATAAGAGTCAATGCAATAGTTTTTCTCTTTACAATCTCAATCTTAATTGTTGTAAAAACAGAGATAGCAATCAAAAACAAAAATGCATCGATAAAAAAAACTGTAGAAACTCCAAACCAATTTGTCGCAAGCCCACCAAGTGCCATGCCTAATGCAAAAGTTACTGACCAGATAATAGAGTGGAGTTCATTTGCTTTTTTTAAATCATCTCCACTAACAATTTGAGGAAGCATAGACATCTCTGCCGTAAAAAAGAGAGACGCAGCACTCATCCTGATAAATATAAAAACCATCAATAACCACACATCAGAGATATCACTAATCACAAGATACATCAGCGTCATAACAAGCTCAACTCCCAAAAGAACAATCATAAATCTCTTGTATGATAATTTATCAACAATCGCCCCACTTATAGGAGCTAAAATGATAGCAGGAAGAGCATACATAGCAACTACCAAAGCATTTACCATGGGAGTCACACCAAACTCCAATATAAGCGTATAGATAGCTACATTTGAGAACCATGCACCAAAATAGGCGATAAATTGTACGATACTAAGTCGCCTGATTAGTGGGTTTTTTAATATATTTTTATACATCATCGTATCCTAACATAATATTGCCTATAATCCGAGCTTATTTCAAAGGGGTATCAATGGGCGGTTTTGACAAGGGTGTTATTTTTATGTTTTTAAGCGCCCTACTCTCTGCTATAACTGGTGGGGCTGCCAAAATGCTCGGAGATGATTTGAGTGCTTTAGAAATTGTCTTTTTTAGAAATCTTTTTGGTGTTATTTTTATCTTAATCGCTTTAAAACATACACCAACCACATCAAAAGGTGGAAAACCATTTTTACTACTTTATAGGGGTCTTTTTGGATTTACGGCACTGTTTTTGTTCTTTTATACTATTACCGCTATTCCTCTAGGCGAAGCGATAACGCTAAATAAAACTTCTCCGCTTTTTGTTGCTATTTTGGCTTTTTTCCTACTTAGAGAAAAACTTTCACTAAAAGGCACAATTGCACTGTTTTTAGGATTTTTGGGAGTTGCTATGATTACAAAGCCATTTGGTATTTCGATAGGATTGGCTCATTTTTTAGGGCTTCTTGGCGGTTTTTTTGCGGCATGTGCATATACAACTATACGAAAGATAAAAGATACTTATGATCCACGGACTATTGTACTCTCTTTTATGAGTGTTGGAGTTATCATACCTCTACTTCTCTTTTGTCTTACTTATTTTTATGTACCTAAAAACTTAGAATTTATACTCACACCATTTATCATGCCAACTTCAAGGGAAGCTTGGGCTCTTTTGCTTGTTATAGGCATAACTGCAACGATATCACAATGGCTACTTACACTTGCATTTAGCAGTAGCAATGCTGGAATCATAGGGATTGTGAGTTACGCTAACATCCCTTTTGCTATCTTTATAGGAACTCTTTTAGGAGATAAAATACCAGACATTTTTACCTTTGCAGGAATAGGACTCATCATAATTTCTGGACTTATGATACGAAAGGGCACAACTAAAGCTTAAACTCCAACTCTGCATCTTTAGCTTTTTGAGTACCAACAAATGTTAAATTTTCACCATCAACAAAACCATTTTGCTTAAAACCTTTTAAAAGTCTTTTGCCTTCTTTAAAGCTAAAAACCCCGCTATCTTCTAACATCAAAATAACATCCTTTAAGCTCTCATCCTCTTTTTTTTTATAAATTGCTAACAAAAACACCCGCTCTTCTATCTCCATGATAACCTCTTTTTGGTTACCATCATAACATGTTATATTTTAGGAATTGAAGGTGGGATATTTTTACTATCTTTACTTTGCGGAGAGGTGGGTGGACTGTCCTCTTTGCCACTTCCACCACATCCAACAAAAACAGTTAACAAAACAGCTATAACAAAATATTTCATCTCTTTCTCCTATTTTAAGTTATCTAATGTTACATATGCAATCTGACCATTTGCAAAATATGCTATATAAGTTGTCTGATTTATATCAAAAATCAGACCTCTCTCAAAACTGTTATAGTTTAAGTCACTATTTGGGCTTTTGATAGGTTCATAAGCGTTGATTTTATCACCAACAATTTGAAAAATACCAAGACTTTTTATCCGACTCTCCCAGTAACCACCCCAACTATATGCAAATGCAAACAATTTATCGCTACCTCTATATGCTAATGCTTTATGGTTATTTTCCATCTCGCTATATGAAAATCTACTTCCAAAATTATAACTATCCACAGAGTTTGGATTTGCAAAATCGCTAATATCAAACAGCTCCATTTTAAGTCCTAAAACTTGTCCATTAGGCTTAGCATCTCTCCCAATACCTAATATATAATCTTCACCAACTAGATGCAAATATGAAGAGTAACCATCTATCTTTAACTCTCCTACTTTTGTCGGATTATTTGCATCTGTCAAATCAATCGTATAAAAAGGATCAGTTTGCCTAAATGTAACAACATATCCACGGCTCCCCATAAATCTAACCGAACGGATAATCTCACCCTCTTTGCCTAAACCATTCAAAACCCCAGAAATTTGTAAACTATCACTATCTTGTTTTAATGTATAAATTGAATTTTCGGTATCATCTTGCCATGAGTTACCCTCTGTTGTAGCAATTCTTAATATATCTTTATACTCGCTTAGACTAAATTGATTTAAAACTCTTCCATTTACAAAACCTGATGCTTTATAAGCTAACTCTGAATCTAGTGAAAATTTATATACGACTGACCGCTCTTGGTATCTATCAAAGTTAAAAAACATTGGGTATTTATTTGAGACTAGATAGAGTGCTTTTTTTGATGCATAAACTGTGTTATTATATCCTAAAACTGAACTGGTTTTTTCTAAAACTGAACTTTTGATATCAATTTTACTAACTGTTGTAATCGTTGGATCTTGGTCTTTTTTATTTGGTGCAAATAGAGTTTTAGGCGTTACCAACATCTTCTCTTCACCACTATTTTTTTGAATGTATGGGATAAGCTTCTTATGTGTGATTTTTGGATTTTCATAATCAAAACGGTAAAATCTACCATCATCATCTCTGTATAAGTTATAACATCTTGCATATTTTTTATTGTCATTATAAGAAGGCTTAGGTTCACTTGTCTCATCCTGTGGTAGTGATACTACATCATCACTATAATGACCATCAAAATACTCTATGCACTCTGGTGCATCTATATAAATCTTTGGATATGTTTTTCTTATATATGGAGTAAAATTTGTTATCAAAAATAGTTTACCATCAACTACGCGACTACTATTTAGTCGTCCATTTATCTTAAATGTTGCTACTTTTTTTAAATCAGAAACATTATAAATACCAACAACCATGGACGAGATATCGCCACCATAGCTTATATCTATCTTCTCCTGTGGTGTTGGTTGCAGTGGTTTATAATTATAACCATATCTTGATAATACTACTAAACGGCCATCAACTAGATACATAGAGTCAACTTCACCATCTATTATAATCTGTTTCTTAGGCTTCAGTCTATTGTTCGCAATATTTTCAAATGTTGTAACATTTATAAAAGACTCTTGCCAATTTTTTGGATTTTTACTCGCATAAAATATAGTTGTATCATCATGCTTTACAATATCAGATTCATCAACACCCTGCTCTTGTATATTTGTTCCTGAAGCATTTTGTGCACTTGATGGCTCCTGAGAATTTTTTGCACCATCACTATCCACTGATTCTGCTGCTCCCATCACCGTATCAAAAACGATACCACCAGTCATAGGATAATATCCACAAACTAGTCTATTATTTGTTAATAACATATCTTCGATATACGCTTTCATATCATCAAGATTAGAAAAATTATGTAACTTTGCAGAGTTTGTTGCAACAGAAACATTTTGATCAACATCTGATTTTACCCAGATGCCATCACTATTATTTATATTAGAGATTATCGGGAAGTCCTCTTTTGTATCTTTTTCAAAAAATTCCCATTTACCATTGTCTGCATATTTCCAAAGCGTTTTATCATCAAATACAGCAGGAGAAACTACCGTATTTATAGGAAGAGATATAAGATTCCATCCTTTTTTAAGCATAATATCTTCATCTGATTTTGCTGTATCTGTTTTAAAAGTTAACACCCATTCATCTTTGCTTTTTACCCAAAAACCATGCCAGCTCTCTAAAGATGTAATGTTATCATATCCCTTGTCACTCATCCTTTTTTGGATCTCACTATCTGGAGAATAACCTCTCCATGTCTGATTTGTAGCATCAAAATGCCAAATTTGCTCAACATCTTTATCTTTAAAAATACTCATATCATCTATCTTAGAAGTTGATCCTATAAGTTGCCATCCCTTTTCAAGCAACAGTGCAGAATCAGCAAAACTCCAAGAGATAAACAATACTAAAAATGTAATTATTCTCTTCATAATATTTACCTTAAATTAAATTTATTCCGAATGCTAACATAAAAAAGTGTCTAAAAAGTGTAAGATAGATATTCTAAGTAAATGTTTATTTAAGTAACAAAGTTACTTAAATTTTACTAAAGAGTGTCATTTATCTATCAAAATTTATCATTTTTTTTATTTTTATGGCATGATAGACAATATTATTTTACATTAGGAGTGTCAATGAAAAAATTTATTAACTTTTTGACTCTATCGTCTTTTATCATATTTACCTTCATATCATGTAAAGGTGCAGAAAAAACACCTGTTTTCGGAGAACTTAGTTACTCTTTTAATGCAAGCGACACTATGTATGAAGATGCCGAAGATGGATCCGTATCAAAATGGGTGGTTAAACAAGGTTTTCCTGTACAAAATGTACCTATAGGATCAAATGCTAGTGCTAGATCTATATTTGTTAGACAGAATTGGCTTCTTAACGATGACGGAAACTTTACAAAAGATGAAAATGGTTATCCTATCAATGCTGCTGATTATGAGCTTACATTAGAAAATAAAAAACAGTTTATTCTTGAATTTGACATAATGAAAAAAGAGGCAAGATTAAAGCACTCTTTTACACTAGGCGTAAAGATTAATACTAAATTAGGTGAAAGAGATATCTCTTTTAATACCTACTTTGATTTTGCAAAATCTCCTCCAATTGAACAGTGGATTTTTGGTAATACAGTTAAAGAGATGGTTTTCCCACTCAGCAAAGACTATAGTGAAGATTATATATCTATTGGTGATGTCTGGAAGCATGTCAGACTTGACATAAGAGAGTATCTACATGTGTTTGAGCCTAATAACGAGATAATTGAGATGAAGGTATTTTATTTTCAAGGTGGTGATAACTATTTGGATAATATCCGGTTAGTATCACAATAAAATAATACACCAGCGATAACTTTTTCTGTTACTTTTTGCTTCAAAACTAATTTATCCAAAAGTTTACGGGAGTTATCGCTAAAGAGATAATCAACATCAGATTGACTTTGTGGTCGTCTTTTGAGCATCTGAGCTATCTCCTCTTCATTAAAATCAATTCTAATTTTAGGTTTATCTTTATGAATAATCGATATTGGCAATCCCTGAAAATTCGTACTTAACTCTTTTAGAACTTCACTTGTTACTGGCTTAACATCATATGCAGGAGGTCTATCAATAGTACCTAAATCTATACGAGATGGATTTATATCAATTAATACACTATTTAGTACTTGCATCTGATCTTTGTTGTCATTAATATCTTTAACAATCAAAATTTCTATAACAAGATCATTATTAAAATTTCTGGAAAAAGTTTTAATACCAGTTATAATATCTTTAATTGTAATACTCTCTAATGGTCTATCAATCTTTTCAAAACATTTTTGTGTTGCACAATCCAAAGAGAGTTTAACTATATCAATTTTTTGTAAAGTTGCTTGTATATTTAAATCTGTAATAGTTGAAGAATTAGAGAGTATAAGGAGTTTTTTATTCTCTTTGATCTCATTTATAGCATCCACCAATAAGTCTAAATCTGCATAAAGTGTTGGTTCACCATTTGAAGTAATCGTAATAACCTCAATATTTGGTTCATCCAAAAGCACTTTTTTAACTTCATCAACTATCTCTTTGACTTCTGGTGGATTAGAGATATCAGCAACAGGCTTTGCTGATTTTAACTCACAATATAAACAGTCAAAATTGCAACTCTTATTAAGAGGGCTTAGGTCAATCCCCAAAGAGAGACCAAAGCGCCTAGAGTTTACCGGTCCAAAGGTATACTTCACTTATCTTTTTGAAACCTCTTGACAAAGTTTTACAAAATATTTAGCATTTTCAACCGGTACATCAGGAAGTATCCCATGCCCTAGATTAAATATATGCCTACCATCTTTCATAATTTCCGCAAGTTGTGTTACGCACTCTTTTGTAGCCTCTTGGCTATACAAACGACATGGCTCCATATTTCCTTGAAGAACATATTTATCACCTAGTTTCTCTTTTGCTAATGCCATAGGTGTTGACCAATCTACACCAAATACATCAAAATCTCCATCTATATCATCCAAATATCCAGGTATTCCTTTTGGAAACATGATGATTGGAATATGAGGATATTTAGCTTTTATATGTGTTGCTATCTCTTTCATATAGTTCCAACTAAATTCAAAATATTTAGATTTCTCCAGTGCTGCTGCCCATGAGTCAAAAATTTGAACTACATCAGCTCCAGCCTCTATCTGTTTTTCAAGATAAATTTTTACTACTTCTGTAACTTTACGAAGAAGTTTATGCATAAACTCAGGATCTGAATAAATTAACTTTTTTACAATATTGTAAGTTTTAGTACCTTGTCCCTCTATCATATAAGTTGCTAAAGTCCAAGGACTTCCTGTAAACCCGATCAATGCTTTATCGTCAGCTAACTCTTCTCTTATAAGCTTTAGAGTATCATAAACATAAGTAAGCTTATTAGCCGCCTCTTCTCCACCTATAAGAGCATCTAATGCCTCATCATCTCGAACAGGATCAGCAAATACAGGCCCCTCTCCCACTAAAAAATCAAGTTTCATTCCCATCTCATTTGGAACTACCAAGATATCTGAAAAAAGTATCGCTGCATCAACTCCAACTATATCTATAGGCTGAAGTGTAACCTCACATGCTTTTTTAGGATCATGGCATAGGTTTAAAAAGTTTCCAGCCTCTGCTCTAACTGCCATATATTCAGGCAAATAACGCCCTGCTTGTCTCATCATCCAAACTGGCGTATAAGGAGTTTCTTTTCCAAAACACGCATCTACAAATATTTTACCCATCTACTTTTTTCCACCTTTATTTAAAAAATATAACCCCAAAGCAAGTGCTGTAATCGAACCTGCAAAATATAGAAGCTCCAACGCTCCATTGTACTCAGTATACAGTACTCTTTGGAAAAAACTTACCACCAAGACCATAACAATAACTTTTGCAAGCTTATCTTTAAGCTGATCCAAAGAGTGAATCTCCAAAATTTTTGAAGCAGTACTATTTTTGGCTTGATCGATCTCTGATACAAAAAGTTCATAAAGCCCAAAACTAAAAATAAGCATAACAACAGCCATCAAATACAGATCAACCGCCCCTATAATACCACCAACAACCATCTGATGAAAATCAGTAGGGTGCGCACCAGTTGCATAAACTACAACAGTTTTTGAAGCAACACTAAATATATCAACACTAGCAACTATAAAAAGAATAATTGAGCCAATCATACTAAAGACAACAGCTAAAAGTACAAAAAGTCTACCATTCCAAAGCATGCCTTCAAATATTTTTTCTACTTTACTCTCTTTTTTTTCCATCTCTATATTTCATCCTCCATCTCTATCCACTTTTGCGCAATTCTAAGCGAATTTGTAGCCGCACCCACTCTAACCTGGTCAGCTACATTCCAAAAATGCAAGATATTATCTCTAAATATATCTTTTCTTATCCTTCCAACATAGGTTAGATCAGTATCAGTTGCATTTTTTGGCATCGGATAGATACTATTTTCTATATCATCTTGAACTACTAAATTTTCAAAATTTTCAAATGCTTCTCTTACTCTATCAACATCTACTACAACATCTTCACCAAATGTAACGGTAATTGACTCACTATGGCTTCTTAAAACTGGAACTCTCACACATGTTGCAGCTACTTCTATATCTTTATGAAGAATTTTTCTAGTCTCATTGACCATCTTCATCTCCTCT
>CAYUSV010000076.1:0-8764 GCA_964447385.1 uncultured Campylobacterales bacterium
GCTAAAAGTGCTGATGTTGCGATTGCATTTGGAAAAGGGAGTGGGCTTGTTATGAGAAAGGGTGAAGTTGTGGCAAAATTAAGTGAAAAAGATTTAGTAGATAGATTTATACAAGAGGTAGAAATTGCAGCAAAAGAAGAGCAGATATGAGTGAAAATAAGTTACACAATTTAAATATCGAAAGAGCGGTTTTAAGCTCAATTCTTTTTGATCCAGCTCTTTATGAGGAGGTGGCAGCAAAACTAAAACCTAGAGATTTTTATCTACCAGATCATAGTAGTATATTTGAAGCTATGGAGGAGTTAGAGCGAGAGAGCCAACCTATAGATGAAGAGTTTTTGCGTAAAAAGCTGCTTCAAAAAAACAAATTTAATGAAGATGTTTTTATAGAAATCATCTCTTCAAATCCACTCTCAAATTCACAAGCTTATATAGATGAGATTAAAGAGAAAGCCATCAAACGAGAACTTGTTAAACTTACAAGCCAAATCAAAGAGGTGGCTGTTGATCAAGATTTGCCAAGTGATGATGTACTTGATGTTATACAGAAAAAACTTTATGAGATATCTCTTGATGCAACAACCAAAGAGTTTCGTGACTCCCCTGAGATGGTTATATCTACGATAAAACATATACACCAGATGAAAAAAAGAGGTAATAACGGAATTATTGGAGTCGATACTGGATTTCGTGAGTTAAATGAGCATACAGCTGGATTTACAGAGGGACAACTGATCATTGTAGCAGCTCGTCCTGCTATGGGTAAAACTTCGCTTGTTTTAAACATGGCTCAAAAAGCTCTTGATGACGGTAGAGGTGTTGCTATATTTTCACTAGAGATGCCAGCTGAAGAGCTTATGACAAGAATGCTTAGTGCAAAAACTTCTATACCGCTTCAAAGTCTAAAAGTAGGTGATATGAGTGATGATCAGTGGTCTGATTTGACCCGTGCAACTGATATCATAAGTCGTCAAAAGCTATTTGTAGATGATGATAGTTTGATAAATATAAACCAGATGAGAAGTAAACTTAGAAAGCTAAAGATGCAACACCCAGAAATTTCTATAATGATAGTTGATTATCTTCAACTTATGAGTGGTACAAGTGGCAAAGATAGACATTTGGAGGTGAGCGAGATTAGCCGTGGATTAAAACTTTTAGCAAGAGAGCTTAATATGCCAATTATCGCACTTTCACAGCTAAATCGTGGTGTTGAGAGCCGTCATGACAAAAGACCGATGCTTAGTGATATTAGGGAGTCTGGAAGTATTGAACAAGATGCAGATATCATCCTTTTTGTCTATCGTGATGATGTTTATAGGATTCGTGAAGAGAAAGAGAAAGAGAAAAAAGCTAAAGCAGAAGGTCAAGAATATAGAAGTACCTTTTTTGAAAAACCAGAGGAGGATGCAGAGCTAATCATCGGTAAAAACAGAAGTGGGCCTGTAGGAGTTGCAAATATAGTTTTTCAAAAAAGATTTACAAGGTTTGTAGACAAGGGGAGTATTCCTATTGAAATTATTTATGAAGAGAAACAAGGAGGCTCAAATATAGACCTCCCTCCAATTTAAAGTTGGGATGTGCAAACATTTGAGTTAAATCTCTTTGAGTCAAAAAAAGAGGTTTCGATATTTCTTTTTTTGATGGCGCTTGTCTTCTGTTTTAACATTTATCAAAAATATAATCAATTTTTAGAAGTCACTTCTAGTAAATTTTACAAAACTAGCGCAACAATTGTTAAACAGTATCAAAAGATAAGTAAAACTGGTAGAACCTACCATGTTTTAAAGATAAAAGCAGATGATGGATATAGTTTTTTTACAACAAATTATGGAGATCTTAGAGATATAAATGGGCGAGAGATATCTATTGGATTAATTACTGATAAGATAGATTTTAAATCATTTTTGAGTGGATTTTATGCCCCTAGTTACGATATAAGACTGCACCAAAAGATAGATACTTTTAAAGATAAACTCTCTTCATATATCATAAATCAACACAAAGAGGCAAAGATGAAAGAGCTGTTTTTAGCTCTTTTTTTAGCAACTCCTATCTCAAAAGAGTTAAGAGATGATGTTGCATATCTTGGTATCTCTCATCTGATTGCTATTAGTGGATTTCATTTGGGTGTTTTGTTTGCCATCTCTTTTTTTCTTTTTCGACATATTTATCTCTATTTTCAAAATCGCTATTTCCCATATCGAAACATCAAATTTGATTTGACAATAATTATATTGATAATGTTGTTTTCTTACATGAGCTTGATTGGTTATGTGCCTTCGGTTGTGAGATCATTTGTGATGATGGTTGTCGGGTTTTTTCTCTACCATAGATCTTTTAAAATTATCTCAGTTGAGGTACTTTTTGTAACAGTTTTACTTATCTTAGCACTTATTCCTGAGTTTGTGTTTTCTATCGGTTTTTGGTTTTCTGTTAGTGGAGTTTTTTATATCTATCTTTTTTTGATTCATTTTTCACATCTTAAAAATTGGCAGATATTTATACTGTTAAACTTTTGGGTTTATATCACCATGATTGTGGTTGTAAATTATACATTTCCTATCTTTTCGTTAGATCAACTCTATTCAACTTTTTTGACAATGTTATTCTCTATTTTTTACCCTTTAGAGATGTTTTTGCATCTGATTGGCTTTGGAGATCTTTTAGATGGTATGCTTTTAAGTTTGTTTGCTATAAAAGGTGAGATTTATATGTTTAAAACTCCACTTTGGTTTTTGGCTATCTATCTTGTCTGCTCATTTTTGGCTATCTTTTATAAAAACTTTATCTTTGTTCTTCTTTTTCTTATTTTTATGTTTTTCCTCTTCGTTTAAATAGTGACACAGTTTTGCACCAAATAAAAAAATAATCCAAGATGTATAAATCCATATAAAAAAGAACATGATAGTGCTAAAAGAGCCATAAATTGTGGCGTAAGTTATGTTGATAGTGACATAATAGACAAAGATTGTTTTTGATACAAACCAGATAAGAGAGCTTACAAGTGAGCTTAAAAGTGCACTTTTAAAATATATTTTTGCATTTGGAGAGATGTAGTAAACCACACAAAACAAAATCCATATAACAAGATACGAAGAGAGTGAGATCATATCAATCCAGCTGGTATAACTATAACTTTTGACAAGAAGATTGGCTTTGATTCCTAGAAAAATAGATACTAAAAGTCCCAAAGGCATCATGGTGGTAAGAACAAGATAGATAGCAATTGAGTGAAAAAATTTTCGTGGGCGTTTTTTAAAAATTTTATTTATCACATACTCAAAGTCATCAAAAAACATAACAGAGACATAAAGTACAAAAAACAAACCAATTACTCCAAGACTTGCTGTATTTGCCATAAATTTATCTACATTTTCAAAAACACCATCATGATGGACTGGCATTAGTGAGCTAAATATAAACTCTTTTAATTTTATATAATATTCAGAAAATTGAGGAAGTTTTGTAAATACATATAAAGATATAAGAAGTATAGGAATTAGTGCCAAAATAGTATGAAAACTAAGGGAAGAGGCATAATGCAGTAGATTATGATCAATAAAATACTCTTTTAATGATCTCTTAAAAGAGCGTTTTTTTTTCATAACCCCATTTTGCCAGGATTTAAAATATTGTTTGGATCAAACGCATTTTTGATACTTTTAAAAAGTTTTAATTCATTCTCATTAAATGCAATACTCATAAAAGGTGCTTTGCTAAGCCCTATACCGTGTTCTCCACTCAAAGTTCCACCCATATTGACAACTAGCTGGAAAATCTCCTCTATTGCTTTGTGTCCATTTTCAAGCTCTTTAGAGTCATTGCCATCAATCATGACATTTACATGTATGTTGCCATCTCCTGCATGTCCAAAACACGGGACTGAAAATCCATACTTTTGACCGACTTTGTAAATCTCTTTTAATGCATCTGGTAGTTTACTTCTTGGGACTGAGATATCTTCATTTAATTTTTTGTTTCCATAAATTGTTACGCATTGTGAGACATTTTTTCTAGCATACCAAATCTCTTCTCTTTGTTTTTTATCGGTTGCTACTTTAAACTCTTTTGCACCATTTTCTTCAAAAGATTTTTTGAGTATCTCTAGCTGAAACTCTACCTCTTGTTTTACATTTCCATCTACATCACCTATTAGAAGTGCTCCAGCGTTATCTGGAAACTCTATTTTAAGTTTTTCTTTTATAGCTTTTATTGAGAGTGCATCTATAAACTCCATTGCTACTGGATTTGCTCCGTTTGCTAAAGATTTAAAAACAGCATTCATGGCATTTTCAACGCTTGGAAAAACAGCCATATATGATGAGGCAAATTTTGGTTTAGGTAGTAGTTTTAGAGTGATCTCTGTAATCACTCCAAGAGTGCCTTCACTTGCTATCAAAATTCCGGCTATATTGTAACCTGCGACATCTTTTATGGTTTTTTTCCCTGCTCTTATAATTTCTCCATTTGGTAAAACTGCACGAAGAGCTACAACAAAGTCTTTTGTGATTCCATATTTTGAAGCTCTCATGCCACCGGCGTTTTCACTAACATTTCCACCAATTGTTGAGTACTGTTCACTCGCAGGATCAGGCGGATAAAAAAGCCCCAACTCTTCAGCTTTTTTTTGAAGATCCATGTTTATGACTCCTGGTTGTACAATAGCCAACATGTTTTGCATATCTATCTCTAAGATTTTGTTCATATGTTTCTCAAATGCCAAAACAATTCCACCATTTGCAGGAAGCGCTCCACCTGTAAATCCACTTCCCGCTCCTCTAGGTGTGATGACAATTTTGTGCTCATTACAATATTTTAAAATAGCACTTATATCATCTTCATCTCTTGGAAATAGAACTCCTTCAGGCTCATACCTCTGTCTTGTTGCATCATAAGAGTAGGCAATCAAATGTGCTTTATCATCATAAATATTTTCACTACCAACTATGTCTGCAAACGCTTGTAGATGTTTTTTTTCTAACATTACTGTATTCCTAGGAGTTGTTTATAGTATCTAGTATAACTATGCATACCATCACCGCCCATAAGTCCAAACATTCGTCCTTTTATCTCCCCTAGTCGTGAGTAGAAAGGTTTTTGCCCTTTTTCTAATTTTAAATCTTTTGGAAGTTCTATAGTATGAAGAGTTTTAAAGCTATTACAATCTACAAAATAACCCTTATCTTCAATTGCAAAAAACAGTAACGAAAAGCTATCTTCACTGCACTCTTGGCGAAAATTGCTCTTTTTAGGATTTGGTGTAAAATCAATAGCTAGTTTAGAGGCAAATATATCAGGATGTATCCAACCAATTGTATTAAAAGTGGTATTTATATAGTTTTGTGTTTGTAGATTTGGCGTTATTGCCAAAGCTCTCTCATAAAGATAGTTTAAGATAACTGTATCACCTTTTTTTGGAGTGATATTGTATATTGGTAGTGCGTTTTGTTTTAACCCCTTGAAACTCTCATACTTTAGGTAGGCTTGTTCACCTTCTTTCTTTATAACAGTAACCATCGAAACTATAGTTTTGTGAGTATCATCAAATGCGTGTAAAACAATGCCACTAGAGCCCACAAGCAAATCTGCACTATCATCGATATAGATAAATTTTTTATCAACATCTATAACTGTTGTTTTTAGAGGAGCAAAATTAGTTTTGGCTGTAAGTGTTGAGAGTGAAATTATAAAAAATAGCGTGAAAATTTTTAACATCAAATACCTTTGTCTATATTTATTGTGAATTATACAATATTAGTTTAAATTTTTAGTATTATGTTGTATAATTATTTTTGACTTTTGGTTTTGGGAATTGTTTATTAATGTTTATTAAATTTATATTTTTATCTCTTTTTTGTTTACACTCTCTTTATGGCTATACTCTTTATGATAATCGTGTTGAAGATAAAATCTGGAAAAGCGGTGAGACACTTCTTGGATTTTTACAAGAGAACATGCTCCCTTTGAAACTATATTATGATTTGGACTCTGAAGATGAAAAATTAGCCTCAGATATTCGTACTAATTCATTATGTTATATTTTAAGAGATGATGATTATGAAGTAGTACAGGCGCTTATACCGCTAAATGAAGAGTTACAACTCCATATCTTAAGAGATAACAACAGTAGTTATACAATGAGTGTAGAACCTGTTTTGTATCAGACAAAAGAGCAAGAGGTTTTGATAACACTAGATGGTATATTTTCAAAAGAGATAGTTAAAAAAACAGGAAATTTTTTACTCTCTGTTGAGCTTGAACAGATGTTTAAAAGAAGCTTGGATTTTACAAAACTAAAGCTTGGAGATAAAGTTATTGTCTTTTACAGACAAAAAACTCGTTTAGGAAAGTATTACGGTACACAAAATATAGTGGCTGCTATGATACAAAATGGTTCTAAAAAAAATTATCTATTTGAGTCTAAAGATGGAGCATACTACGATCAAAGAGGAAAAACTACAGATACAAGCTCTTTTATAGTTCCGTGTAAATATAGAAGAGTCTCTTCTATATTTACAAACAAAAGATGGCATCCAATTTTAAGAAAATATAGAGCTCACCACGGAATTGATTATGCTGGGCCTAGAGGTACTCCAATCAAAGCTGCATATGATGGAAGAGTTATATTTATGGGTACTAAAGGGGGTTATGGAAAAACCATAATCATAAGACATAAGGGTGGTTATAAGACACTTTATGCCCATCTGAGCAAATTTAATAACAAAGCTAGAGGTTCATATGTCAAAAAGGGAAAAATTATAGGTTATATGGGAAATACAGGAAAAAGTACTGGTCCTCATCTACATTTTGGTTTGAGTCTTAATGATAGATGGATTAACCCTTCAAGAAAGATTATCATCAAAAGTGGTTTAAGTGGCGCTAAAAAACAGGAGTTTTTAAAAATAGTTAAAGAGTATAAAGGTAAGATAGATCAGTTATATATCCCCACTAAAAGGGTCTTAAGTGAGTAAAGAGAGAGAAAAAGAGGTAGAATACCATGTAGAGCTTATTGAAGAGTTTCTAAAAGATCTTGAACACTCTAAGCACTCTCATAGTTATGTTGCTAGAAGTTTAAGAAAAATCGCCAAATTTGACGAAGAGATATTTAATAGATACTTACACAAAATACCAAATGATCATTTGGGCGATATTGCACTTGAACTTCCTGAAAAATATCTTAAAGATGTTATAGAGTATCTTCCCCAAAATGATCTTGTCGAAGTTGTTGAAGAGTTAGATAGTGATGATGCAACAGATCTTATGCAAGATATCGAAGATATTGATAGTAAAAAAGCAGATGAGATTTTAGCAGCTCTTGATGAAGAAGACCAAAAAGAGATAAAAAAGCTTAAAAAGTATGGTGAAGATAGTGCTGGGGCTATTATGCAAATTGAACTCTTTTCTGCCAATTATGATGAAATAATTCAAAATTCGATAGATAGACTAAGAGAGAAGAAAAAAAAGGGAGAGCTTACAAATATACACCAAGTCTTTATAATAGGAACTTTTAACAAGCTGATGTTTTCTATCTCTTTAGAAGATCTTCTGATATTTGATTTTACAAAAACATATAAAGAGGCTCTTTTAGGATTAGAGGGTGAGTTTAAACCCAGATATGTACAAGATAATACCCCAATTTCAGATGTAGTTAAACAGTTTAAAGAGCATGATCTCTCAGTTTTGCCTGTGGTTGGATATAGTGGAGAGTTGATTGGACGGATCACATCTGATGATATTTATGATCTTATGCAAGAGAGTGCAACCGAACAGATCTATAACTTAGCCGGTGTTGATGATGAGGCAGAAGAGGAGGAGAATTTTTTACAAGCTGCGAAAAAGAGAGGCTCTTGGCTATTTATAAATCTTTTGACAGCCATCGCGGCATCTTTGGTCATACAGATGTTTGATCAGACAATAGCATCTTTTGTAGCATTAGCTGTATTGATGCCAATAGTCGCATCGATGGGTGGAAACGCTGGAACTCAAACCTTGACAGTTACTGTTAGAAAATTAGCCCTTGGTGAAATCGAGGTAAAAAATGCTAAAGAGACTATCAAAAAAGAGATACTTTTATCACTATTAAATGGTGTGATATTTGCCATAATTTTAGGCTTGATCGCTTATGTGTGGTTTGGACAAGAGCTTTTAGGATATATCATAGCAGCTTCGATGGTTATAAATCTTCTTTTTGCCGGATTTTTTGGGGCATTTATACCGCTTGTATTAAAAAGATTGCATGTTGATCCTGCTGTTGGTAGTACTGTGGTTTTGACAACTGTTACAGATGTAGTTGGATTTTTTAGCTTTTTAGGTTTAGCCTCATGGGTACTTGTAAAATGATAAAAATTATAGAGATAAAACCATGTGTAGATCCACAATATGTTAAACCAAAAAAATTGATATTTGAAAAAGATGGACAAAGAAGAGATTGGGAAGTGGTAGAGACTCACGATAGTATAGCTGTGCTTTTGTATCATAAAGATAAAAAGGCATTTGTAGTTGTAAAACAGTTTAGACCTGCTGTTTATCTTAAAAATGGTGATGGTTACACGATAGAGCTTTGTGCTGGTTTGGTAGATAAAGATAAACCACTAGATGTGATAACACAAGAGGAAATTTTAGAAGAGTGTGGATATGCAGTAGAGTTAAAAAATATTAAAAAAATCCTCTCTTTTTATACGGCAGTTGGATTTGCAGGAGGAGTACAGACGCTCTTTTTTGCACAGATTGATGAAGATATGCGAGTAAATGAAGGAGGAGG
>CAYUSV010000077.1:0-8632 GCA_964447385.1 uncultured Campylobacterales bacterium
AAGTTTGCATATGCTCCCTCTTTATAAAATTGGTTTTTGCCATCTTTCCAGATTGATTGGTGTACATGCATACCGTTACCATTATCTCCATAGAGTGGTTTTGGCATAAAAGTTGCAGTTTTTCCGTTTAGGTGGGCTACCATTTTAACTACATATTTGTACTTTTGGACATTATCAGCAGCTTCTATTAGCGAACCGTATTTGATACCGATTTCACCTTGTGCTTGTGCCACTTCATGGTGTCCTAACATCACTGTTAGTCCAACCTCTTCAAGTACTTGCATCATCTCAGCTCTTAAGTCAACCATAGAATCAGTTGGCATGACAGGAAAATAGCCACCTTTTGTTCTTGGTCTGTGACCAGTGTTTATATAATCGCTATCAGTTCTTTGATCGCTCCATTCTCCCTCTTCACTATCAACTCTGTAGCCTGAGTGGTTAATACCTGTCCAGATTTGAACATCATCAAAAATGAAAAATTCATTTTCAGGACCAAAGAAAACTTCATCACCAATACCAGTCTCTTCCATATATTTTAGTGCTTTTTTAGCGATACTTCTTGGACATTTTTCATATAGCTCATTTTTATAGATATCATATACATCACAAAAAACGACGATAGTCGGGTCTGCTGTAAAAGGGTCTAAAAATGCAGTTTCAATATCTGGTTTCAAAAGCATGTCAGATTTGTTGATAGGTTGCCAAGCCTCTATAGATGAACCATCAAAAGGTAGACCAGCTTCTAACATACCAGCTTCAACAGCACTCATTCTATAAGATATATGATGCCAAGCCCCTTTAATATCTGTAAACCTAAAATCTACAAATTCAACTTCGTTTGATTCACAAAACTTGTAAAACTCTTCTACATTGTTAACGAATTTTCCCACTTTTTTCTCCTAAAAATTTTTTGTATCGGGTATTGTATCTAAAATTAGGATAAACTTAAATGAAATAGTTGATTAGAATTTAATCATCTCTCTATCTCTGCTTTTAAAAATAGCACATTTGTTATAGTTAAACTTTTTTGCAACGGCTAATAGCTGTTTTGAATATAAACCTACCTGTTCAGGTTCATGTGCATCACTTGAAAAAGTTATAGGTATATCTAATTCTTGTAAACTTTCAAGAAGAGGTGGTGATGGGTAAGCCTCTTTTACTGGTTTTCTATATCCTGCCATGTTTAGCTCTACAACTAGGTCTGCTTTTTTTATAGCTAAAAGAGCCTTTTTGGCTATAAGTCTAACATCTTTTTTTGGCAAATAATTAAAAATCTTTATAAGGTCTAAATGTCCAACTATATCAAAAAGACCACTTTTTGCCATCTCTTCAATAGTATCAAAATACTCTTGCCATATTTTGTCAATATCTCTGTTTTTATAATTTCCTATAAATTCGGGATCGTCAAACCCCCATTTACCTATGAAGTGTACAGAACCGATAAGATAATCAACTTTTGCATTTAAAACTCTTTTATCCATATAATCTTTTAAAAAGTCCACTTCATATGCTAAAAGGATATTGATATCATTTTTATACTCTTCTTTTAAATAGAGTATGGAGTTTTCATACTCTATCATTTGTGAAAACTTCATACGATATTTTTTATCATACTCCATAGGTCCGTGATCGCTAAAGCCAAAAAATTTTGTTCCATTTTTTATAGCTTTTTCTATATACTCTTCATTTTTCCCTGTTGCATGTTTGCAAAGTGTTGTGTGATTATGCAAATCTACGATCATTTATATAAACCCTAACTGTTTTTTGTCGATATGGGTATTATACACTAAATTTTCTATATGGGAGAAATTTTGAGATGACACAAGAAGAGTTAGATGCATTGATGGCTGATGGGATAGATGAAGAGATAGCAACAATAGAAGAAGAGCCACAAGAGCAGGATTCTAGTAATATAACGATAAATCAAGATAATTTTAGAATGGATACATCTAGTAGTTGGCCACCGCCACCACCAACAGAGGATCATCAAGTAGTAAATCAGCTTGATGATGTGACAAAAGATTCAGAAGCTAAGGCGACTGAGATTTTTGATAAACTTGAAGAGATCAGCAATTTTATGGCTGATAATGAAGAGGGTGGTGGTGGAGTTATCTTGACATTAGAGAAAAATATTGAAATGTTGGAAAAATTGACTAAAAAATTTCCAAATATTGAGATTTTTGCTCAATCGTTAAAAGAGAATAATGAAGCACATGATAAGTTAAATGCGATCGTAGAAAAATCACAAAATAGTACTGATGAAATCATGATGATTATGGATATTATGCAATATCAAGATATACATAGACAAAAGATTGAGAGAGTTATAAATGTTATGAGAGCACTCTCAACCTATATGCACTCACTATTTGAATCAAATGTAGAAGATGATAAAAGAGTTGGCAGTGCTGTTCATATTGAAGGTGATAAAACAACCACAGAGTTAGTAGATAATGACAATATTGAAGCACTTTTAGAGAGTTTTGCAAAAAAATAAGGTTGGGATGTGTATAGTTTGCGAAAGGATATTTCGTGAATAAAGTAGAACTTTTATCTCCAGCAGGTAACTTTGAAAAACTAAAAATAGCTTTGGCATATGGCGCTGATGCTGTTTATGGTGGTGTAAGCCACTTCTCCCTTCGTATTCGTTCAGGTAAAGAGTTTGACTATGATAGTTTTAGTGAAGCTATCAAATATACTCATCAAAAAAAGAGAAAAATTTATGTAACCATAAATGGCTTCCCTTTTAGCAACCAGATAAAGCTTTTAAGCCAACATATAGAAAAAATAGCCAACATGAATCCTGATGCGATTATTGTTTCAACTCCTGGTGTTATAAAATTGACAAAACAGATTGCACCACAAATTCCTATCCATCTCTCAACTCAGGCAAATGTTCTTAACTATCTTGATGCTGAGGTCTATTATGAGATGGGAGTACAGAGGATAATCGCTGCTCGTGAGGTGAGTCTTAAGGATTTGATTAAGATAAAAGAGCATTTACCAAAGCTAGAGCTTGAGGTATTTGTCCACGGTTCAATGTGTTTTGCTTATAGTGGAAGGTGTCTTATAAGTTCAGTTCAAAGTGGTAGAGTGCCAAATCGTGGAAGTTGTGCAAATGATTGCCGGTTTGATTATACTTTATATGCTAAAAACCCTGATAATGGTACGCTATTTAAGATAGAGCAAGATGAGGGTGGTACACATATCATGAATGCAAAAGATATGAATTTAAGCTCTCATGTAGATGAAATTTTACAAAGTGGTGTGATTGATTCACTAAAGATTGAAGGTAGAACTAAAAGTCCATATTATGCTGCTGTTACTGCTAAAACTTATAGGATGGCTATTGATGATTTTTATGCAGGTTGTTATGATGCAAAAAAATATGAAGATGAGTTAAATACAACTAAAAATCGTGGATTTAGTGATGCGTATCTAGTGCAAAGACCACATCAAAGAGATGATACTCAAAATTTAGAGACAGCCATCAGTGAAGGGACTTATGAGGTGAGTGGGCTTGTGCTTGAAGATGAGAAACATTTTATGTGCAAGTATAAAACTTATCCAAATGTTGAGATTGAGATGATGTTGCCAATTGGTACTGAAACAGAAGAGATGGAAAATGAGCTTGGAAAAATCTACTTAAGAGATGAGAAGCCATACATCATGTTTTATAAAATAATTACAAATAGTGATAAAGAGTTAGAGAGTGTGCATAGCGGGTATATGTTGCCTATCAAATTACCAGCAAAAGTGCCACAATTTACAATTTTTAGGCAAAAAATATAAAGGTGTGGTGGGGAACACCACAGCCTTTTCTTAAAATAATTTTTTTTGTTATAATACCTCAAATCGAAAAGGAGCATACATGACCATCATTGACCAACTTAATGATTATTTTAAACATATAAATAGATATGATTTTGTTCTTTTGTTTGGCTCTTATAGTGATGGTAGTGAAAGTATAACAAGTGATGTTGATATTGGATTATTCTATAAAGATGAGATAGATTATAAAGATTTGGGATACCAAACTGCAATGCTAGAATCAAAAATAGGTAAAAAGATAGATATGATTGTTTTAAATGACATTTACAAAAAAGATCCACTTTTTGCTTTTGAGATATTAAAAAGACATATACCTGTGTTGATGCATGACACAGATAGTTATATCTCTTTTAAAACTTCTTCACAACTTTACTTTTTAGATCATAAATCCTTGATAAAGAGAGAAGAAAAAGTACTCTTGCAGAGGATACAAAACAATAAGATTGGAGAGAGAAACTTTGTTTCAGAGAATTGAAAACTTAGAAGAAAATATCGCTAACTTAAAAACTTTAAAAGAGAAGTTTACAATTTCAGATATAAAAGAGAACAAGCTAGATGAATGGTCGCTAAGATATGGTATATTTGAATCTATACAAATTATCATCGACATATCATGTCATATCTCTAGCAAATACAACCTTGGTATAGCAAAGAGTTATGTTGAGTGTATAGAAAACCTGCAAAAACAAGCTTATATCGATAAAGATTTATCAAAAAGTCTCATATCTGCCATCGGTCTTCGTAATCTTTTGATTCATGAGTATGTAAAAATAGATATAGAACAATTATATAACTTTTTAGAGTTTACAGATGATTTTTCACGATTTATCAAGGATATAAAAAAGTATATTTAAAGGGAGTGTAAAAATTAATTTTTAAAAAGAGATTTTTAGCTACTCAAAAAATATCAAACCAAATTAGATATACTGGATGATAAAATAATATCAGATTGTCGGCAAGAGTGTCGCAATTTACAATTTTTAGACAAAAAATATAAAATATTTTTTTTATGTGTCGATATAGTTGTATAAAACTAACGATTAAAGGCGTAATTGGTGCATAAAATACTTCTGGTTGACGATTCAAAATCAATTTGTACAATTTTATTGAAAAAGATTCAACAAAAATTGGATCTTGAAGTGGATGTTGCATACTCATTTAAAGAGGCGACACTACTGGTCGAAGAGAATCAAAATTATTTTTTAGCGCTTTTAGATATACACCTTCCGGATATGGAAGATACTACGATGGTTGATTTTATGATCTCGCACAACATTCCATCCATCGTAATGACAAGTAATTTTAATGACCAGATGTATAATCTTTTTCGAAAACGAGATATTGTTGATTATGTTTTAAAGGAGTCTCCTGAGTCGCTAAATTATATTGTCTCTTTAGTTGATAGAGTTTATCAAAATAGTATGACAAAAGTACTTATTGTAGATGATTCTATAACTGTTCGTAGTCAATTAAAACATTTTTTACAGAGTCAACTTTTTGAGGTTTTGAGTGCTGGTGATCCGTTGGATGGGCTCAAAATTTTGGAAAAAAATAGTGATATTAAGATTATTATCGCAGATTATGATATGCCAAATATAAACGGTGTGGAGTTTTTAAAAATTATTAGGCGTAATTTTTCAAAAAGTAAGATCGCGGTTGTTGGAATATCAAGTAATGAAAATAGTTCAATTGCTTTTTTAAAACATGGTGCTAATGATTTTGTAACTAAACCTTTTATCAAAGAGGAGTTTATTTGTCGTGTGAATAATACGGCGGAGTCTTTGGAAAATGTGATTAAATTTGAAGAGATTGCCAATAAAGACTTTTTAACTAAAATTGCAAATAGAAAGTATTTTTTTGAAAAAGCTCAAATTCTTTTTCAAAAAGCGCTTAGTGAGCAGACACCGTGTGCCGTCGCTATGATAGATATAGATAATTTTAAATTGATTAATGATACTTATGGACATGCTATCGGTGATGAAGTTATTAAATCATTAGCGAAACTACTCTCTGATAATATCAAAGGTCAAGATATCGTTGCTCGTTTTGGTGGTGAAGAGTTTGTTTTGTATCTTAAAGATATTACGCCAGAGGCTGCTGCGAAATTTTTAGATTCAATTTGTAAGAAAATAGCAGAACTTGATATAATGTTGACAGAGGGTAAACAGATTAATTTTACAGTCTCTATAGGTGTTGCTACAACCAAATATCTGTCACTATCTGAGATGATAAATAGTGCCGATAAACTTCTCTATAAAGCAAAACGAAGTGGAAAAAACAGAAGTGTTGATGATTTAGTTTAACCCACAAGAATAAATTTGATAAAATACTCCTTACTTTAAATATCAGGAGTGTCAATTGAAGTTTATATCTATTATTATTGGAAGTAAAAGTGATTATGATGTGATGATTGAGTGTGCTAATACACTTGAAAAATTTGGTGTATTGCATGAGCTTATAGTTTCATCAGCGCATAGAAGCCCTGCAAGAACGCATGATTATGTAAAAGATGCTCAGATGAGAGGGAGTCTTGTTTTTATCTGTGCTGCTGGGATGGCTGCTCATTTAGCCGGTGCTGTAGCTGCAATGACTATCAAACCTGTTATTGGAGTACCTTTAAAAGGTGGTGCAATGGATGGCATGGATGCGATGTTAAGTACTGTACAGATGCCTTCAGGTATGCCTGTTGCTACGGTTGCTATGGGTAAAGCAGGAGCTATTAATGCTGCATATTTAGCGATGCAAATTCTCTCTTTGGAAGATAATGACCTTAAAATTAAACTCGAAGAGGATCGTATCTTAAAATCAAAAAAAGTTGAGAGTGATTCAGTGGAAGTTGAAGTAAGATTGTAGAGTTATGGGTAGAGAAAAAGAGTCTGATTTAGAGGTGATGCTTTCACCACAAAAGGCTAATACAAAACTTGCTACGGGCGAATTTGTAAAAAATAGTTTTGAAGCAGTACTTCATCTTCATGAGCAAGTTGTAGAGGCAAAAGAAGCTACTTTGGAACAATTAAGAGAAGAGAACGCTTTTTTAAAAGAGTCAGTTCGCTCTATTCAAGAAGTTTACAGTGAAGATAGAGAAACAATTGAGATATTGTCAAAACAGATTAAAGCTTTACAAGAAGAGTTAGACTTTACTAAGCGAAAATATAAATTGATGTGGAATAAAGCCGTAGAAAATTATAAGAAATAGAGGGTTAGGAGTAGGATGAGTAAAGTATTGAATTTTTCACAAATGTTGTTGAAACTACAAACTTACTGGGCGGGTTTGGGTTGTAGTATTATTCAGCCTTATGATTTGCCTTCAGGAGCTGGGACATTTCATAATGCAACTTTTTTAAAAACGCTTGATTCAAAGCCATGGAGCTGTGCTTATGTAGCCCCTTCGCGTCGCCCAACTGACGGAAGATATGGAGAAAATCCTAACCGTTTGGGGGCTTATTATCAGTTTCAAGTGATTATACAGCCTAGTCCTGATGATATACAAGAGTTATACCTTAAAAGCCTTGAAGCGTTAGGACTTGATCTAACAAATCATGATATTCGTTTTGTTGAAGACAATTGGGAATCTCCAACGCTTGGTGCTTGGGGGCTTGGTTGGGAAGTTTGGCTTGATGGTATGGAGATTACGCAATTTACCTATTTTCAACAAGTTGGCGGGTATAAAGTTGAGAGTGTTGCTGCTGAAATTACATATGGGACAGAGCGCTTGGCTATGTATTTACAAAATAAAGATAGTGTTTATGACATAATTTGGAGTGAAAATGACTTGGGTGTAACAACTTATGGTGATGTCCATAAGCAGAGTGAATTTGAGTTTTCTAAATATAATTTTGAAGTAGCTGATGTTGATATGCTTTTTAGACATTTTGAAGACTACTATGCAGAGTGTAATAGGTGTTTAGAAGAGAAGTTACCACTTGCTGCTTATGATTATTGTCTGTTGGCTTCACATACATTCAATATATTGGATGCTAGAAAAGCGATCTCTGTGACTCAAAGACAGAATTATATCTTGAAAGTTCGTGATCTTGCCAAGGGATGTGCTACAGTTTATAAAGAACTTAAGGTTGGGGAAGTGTCCAAGTGAAAATAGCTGAAATTATTGATATTTTAAACCAGATAAGTCCATTTGAACTTCAAGAGGAGTGGGATAATGGGGGTCTTATGTTGGGGAGAGTTCAAGATGAGGTAGAAGATATATATGTTGGGATAGATGTAGATTTAAATCTGCTTGAAGAGATTAATGAGAATTCAGTGTTGATTGTGCATCATCCGATTATATTTAGGGGAATTAAAAAATTAGATTTTAGCAGATACCCCTCAAATCTCATCCAAAAGGCGATACAGAAAAATATCTCTATTATAGCTTTGCATACTAACTATGATAAAACTCATTTAAATCGTTTTGTTTTAGAAGAGGTTTTGGGATTTGAGGTTAGCGACTGTAGTGAATATCTCTGTAGTTTTAGAGTTGGGATGCCATTTGACAAATTTGCTAAGCGAGTGAGTGAGAGTTTAGGACTTTCTTATATCAAAACAGTTTGTTCTCATAAAATAGTAAAAACAGCCTCTATCTGTACGGGGTCTGGGGTTAGTATGATGGAGTTTTTGCAGACTGATTGTCTTTTGACAGGTGATATTAAGTATCATGAAGCAGTTGAGGCAAAAGAGAATAAAATCTCTCTTATTGATATCGGTCACTATGAGAGTGAGGTGCATTTTGGCTCATCACTAAAAAAAGAGTTGCAAAATTATGGTTTATCTGCTATAATCGCGAATTCCAAAAATCCATTTA
>CAYUSV010000078.1:0-8562 GCA_964447385.1 uncultured Campylobacterales bacterium
TTTAGGGGTTTTAAACACTTCCTTTGTTTAAAGGAGCCGAAATTATACACAAGTGACACTTAAAAAAAGCTTAAAATATGAGAAGGTTTACTAAAAAATAAATTTTTATTATATCTATCTTTAATATTTAATATTATTATAATATATGAACATAGCCTGTTTCTGATTCTATGGCAATTGTAATCTTTTCACTCTCAGATGCTATACTACAATCATCTATAATACATAAATCAATTTCACACCTTTTGCGTATAAGTCTTGGATGAGTTGTATGAACAACACCATATGGACTGTTGTTTGTTATATAATTATTGAATGGTCGCCCTAAATAATCAAATTGTAAATGATTTATTCCACTTCTACAACCATTGCTAAATTTTATATTTTTAATTCCATACTTAATTCCTAAACGCATCTCTTTCATTGAATTTTCATCCTCAACATGTAAGGTATTATTATAACCACCACACATAAATTGATCTCTGTTTTGAGGATTTCGAGCTAATTCATTAAGATTCGGTAAATGAGTATAATTTGGATTATCAGAATAAATTGCATATGACCATATATTATCATAGTCGTTATTTGGTGGCATGGAATCAAATTTAATATCTTTAAAAAAACGAATCTGCCATCTTCCTTGGTACCAATCTTGATTATTTGGGTCAAACTTATTATCTATCATAGCAAGATGTTGAGTATATCTTATATGAGAAACAACTTGATGAGCAGCTTCAGTTAGTGTGGGTCTTGTAAAGCTTGGGACAAGTACAGCTGATAATATGCCAATAATCACAATGACAAATATTAACTCTATAAGAGTTAATGCTTTTTTAGTCTGGCATAATATAGCTATAACCTGTTTCTGGTTCTATAATAATTTGAATAGATTCACTGTCATTATTTGTTAGTGTTATAGTGCACTGGTTCGTAATTAATCTACCACCATTTACACCAAAATTATCATTATACATTGCATCTAATGCTATTGGGTTTCCAAAAAGTGGTCGCCCCAAATAGTCAAAAGAGATTCTCCTACTACCAGAAAATGAACAACTAGCAGAAAATAAAACATTATTGATATTATAACTTTGTGTTAAATTCATCTTTTTATTAAACCTACCTGTATTAGTACTAATACTCTCACGACCTGTTAAAAACTGTTCTGGATTTGAAGGATTTCTAGCTATATCACCTTGTACAGCATTAGCACCAGCACCATCTCTATTGGAATATATTGTATAAAATTGATCTCCAGCAGTAGCTCGAAACTGAATCTGCCATCTTTGTCTATACCAAAACTGATTATTTGGATCAAACTTATTCTCCATCATAGCAAGATGTTGAGTATATCTTATATGAGAAACAACTTGATGAGCAGCTTCAGTTAGTGTGGGTCTTGTAAAGCTTGGGACAAGTACAGCTGATAATATGCCAATAATTATAATGACAAATATAAGCTCAATAAGAGTAAGACCTCTTTTCATGTGTACACCTTAGCCGATATGGAAATCTACACCTTATATATCGACTAAGGTTAAAATATCTTTAGTATTTACATAGAGATATAACTATATCTCCTCTGCAACTTGTACATCATATAAAATATCATCCATTGGATGTCTATACATAGGCATTGCAAGTCTTTTTTCATCAAGAACATGACCGATAAAACCGATACTTCTTCCAACAATAAAAAATGCATTTAGCGTACCTGACTCGATAAAATCTTCAATCTCTTTTTCACTGTACCCCAAAGCTCTCCACATATCAACCATCAAAATACCAATAGTTCCATCAACATTTAAAATCAAATTCTCTTTTTTGCTAGTTGTTAACTGCTCAACCGTTAATGCATAATCAAGAAGTGGCGTACTTGGAAAGTGCTCTTTTGCAAACTTTTTAAGTCCCTCGACTCTAAGATCTGGATTTTTAAGAGATTTAATTCTGTGTCCAATTCCTGGGATTGGTACACCCTCACCTTTCATATACTTTAAAAACTCTTTAGGTGTAAGGTTGTTGTCATCTGCATATTTAAAGTACTTTGCAGCACCATCTATCGCACCACCAAATCTAGGTCCGATGGTTAAAAGACCAGTTACCAATGACTCAACTACTGATTTACCTGCACGAGCAGTTACCTTTGCATTGTGTGCACCACTAACTGCAGGACCGTGATCAGCTACTGTTTTTAAAACAGTTTCTATAAACTCTGTAGCCCACTTTGGATACTGTTTTTTAAACCATAAAAGTGATATAACATCACCTATACCTTTACCAGTGTCCGGGGTTGCAACTGAGCTGATAGGAAAACCTGCATAAGTGGCTTCATCACCTCTATCATCAGATATAGTACAGATAAACTCTTTGCTTCTTCGTATCTTTGGAACTACATTCATGTCAGGCTCAGGAATCTCACCAATAACACCTTTTGATTTTAAATCATTGTAAACTTCGCTAATTTTGTTTGGCAAATCGTTAAATGATTCAGGAACATATATACCAGCCTCTGCCATAGCTTTGTTTTTAGCATCAGCAGTCTCTCTTTCTGCATTTGCAGAAGCACCAGCATGTCCAAACTGTACACCACTATCGTAATACTTGGCAATCGTACCAATACACCATGCGATAACTGGCTTGGTGATTTTCCCCTCTTTTATCGCATCAATCACTTTATACTCTTCAGTTCCACCAACTTCACCGAGTAAAAGCATATATTTAACTTCAGGATTCTCTTCCATTCTAAGCAAGTTATCGATAAATACCGATCCAACAAATCTATCGCCACCGATAGCTACACCTTCAGCTATACCATCTGCATTTATAGCAATAATATTTGAAAGCTCATTAAAAAGACCACCTGAACGAGTTACAAGTCCACAACTTCCAGCACGGTGTAGTTTTGAATTTACGATATTTTCAATTGTACCACCAACATTTGCTATCTTAAAAGCACCAGGAGCAATTCCACCAACAGTTGCAGGTCCTATAATTGTGACATTATGCTCTCTTGCAAACTCATTCATACCTCTTGCTAATCTTTCAGGAATACCCTCAGCGGTAATCATGATAGTATTAAATCCACCAAGATTTAGAGCTTCCATAGTCACATCATATGCAGTTCTAAATGATGCGAAGTTAAGAAGTGCATCTGCTTTTGGATGCGCAGCTTTTGCATCTGCAGTCGATTTAAAAAGTGGAATCATAATCTCATCAGATCCATAAAAAAACTTTTCAAACTTATTTCCACTTGTTGGCGCTACGATAGCTGCAACTGATGGAGTCTCTCTTTTAATTGTATAGTCATAATCTAACATTCTTTGAATTGCGGTTTTATTGTTATTCCAAAAAATCGCCTGTGTATCTCTAGTAAATAATTGTGCCATATTTCTCCCCTTACTTCTCTAATGCCATACGCACGATATCAGTCACATGAGTCTCTGGACCATAAACTTCGATGTAAAGACCAAGTCTATCGGCTGCCTCTTTGATATCTTTTAGACCCTTTTCATAGTTTGGTCCACCGCGTCTTACATAAATTTTAGTGTTATGCTCTTTCATTTTATCTGCATACTGCTCAAATGATTGAATTATACCTTTAAATGTTTTTGCAACATCAGTAAAGTTTGCAATTGCCCCACCGATGATAAGAATCTTATCTTTACCCTCTGGATCTGGAACTCTTGTCATAAGATCTATCAAAGTATCTGCATAAAATTTTGTCTCACCAGTTGTAGGACCTCCACTATATTCACCATAGTTAGCAAGATCATCAATACCAGCTAAATTAGCGATAGTATCAGCATAAACTACCGAAGCTCCACCACCTGCAACCATCGTCCAAATTCTAGCTTCAGGTTTTAAGATAGTAAGTTTTAGCGAAGCACCAGATTTACTATCGGCATCTTCTATTGCTAAAACTTCAGGTGATTTCTCCTCCATACCAAATGATGTCGGGTAATCTACATCACCCCACTCCTCTACCATCATAAATCCAGCCGTATCATCTAGCTTTGCAACCATATCAAGAAGCTCTATCTTATTTCCTTGCATAACAAATGGATTAATTTCTAAATATGCAAAATTTAACTCACGATAAGCCCTAAAGAAGCCAATTGCAAACTCAGCAAACTTCTCTTTGTCCTTCCCTGCAATATCACTAGGAATATTTGCTCTAATTTTACCTGCAATTTGCTCCTCAGTATCAGTAATCTTAAAAGCTACCTCAGTAACTTTTTCATCCCAACCCTCTTCTACTTCCATACCACCTTCAGCAGACATATAAAGCATATCATCTTCACCAACACAAGTTGCAGAGATATAATACTCCTCCTCTTGTGTATGAGGGGTAAATGGCTCAACGATAAAGTGTGTCAACATATCAGTTTTGGCTTCACCAATTGGTGTATCACCATCAAATTCAAAACTTACAGATTGCGGAGAACTTGATTTTTCATCAATCCAACTAACCGCTTTTGCTAAAGTAACATCACCCGGCTTACTATCTCTAAATAGTACCAAATCATTTTTACCTCGTTTTCCAAAAAGCATATCTGGTTTTGCCACCAAATTTTTCTCTTTTAACCAAGTTTTCTCTTTTGCTGCCTCAGTTAATTGTGATCCATTTTGAACCACTACAGTTTCATATGCATAGGTAAAGTTTGGAAAATATTTATCCCAATGCTTTGCCAAAATTGACTTAGCATCATATTCTCGTATCGCCTTTTGAGCCATTGTTTCTCCTTATTAAAAATATCAGACATTCTAGCACTTGCAAAATAAGGTTAATCTAAAAAATAGGCTAATTGTGAAGTTTTGAAACATTAAATACTTTTATAACTTTTCCAAAGTAACTTATCGTAACATTTTTGAAGATTTCTTTAGTATTTTTGTCATTTAGAGTATACTTCTCTCCTTTATTTATACCATAAAATTTTAACCGTTTTTGCATTTTAAAATCTGTTGTAATATTATCAATACCATTTTTCTTAAGAGCTTTTGCTAACTCTTTAGCAAAATGATACTTATATGCAAAATGATCTGTTGGATCATCAACATAATAGTAAAGATACTTATTTAGATGTGTAAATGAAAAAATCAAAATCAGCGATGCAAAAATAAAGGCAAAAAGAGCCTTGTGGAATCGTCTAAGCTCAGGAAGTCTAATCCTATAACTTTTTAAAAACATAGAGAGCATAAGCGGTATAGCAATAACAACAAATGGAGCAAAGTCTTCAATCAAAATCATCTTCCTAAATGAGAGTATGATAGAAAAAACAAGTGCGGTAAAAGAGATATACCAAATAAGTGACTTCTGCTCCTTGACTAAAACTCTATAAAGTACATAAAAAAAGTATAAAAACAGAAGTGGTGAAAATATCAAACCATAAATCGCAAATAGATCAAAGAAATAAACTTTTGGATTGTTAGTCCAATCAAAACCGTAAATATATAGACTAATCAAAATAAGAGTAAATGCAAAAAGTGTCAAATATAGTCTCTTTTTGAAAAAACCATATACAAAAAGAGCAAGATAAAGTGTCAAAAACGAGTCATCAACAAAAATCAAAAGTGGCAACAAAGTAAAATAAAGCAACTTTTTCTTGTGTAAAAATAGATATAAAAACAGAAGCGTAAAAAAGATAGAGACCGTAGCACTATTTACCAAAATAGCAGCACTAGTAACACCCGGAAGCATCGTAAAAATAAGTACATTGATAACTCTATCAACCTCTTTTTTAAAATAAAATGCACCTATCTTGTACATAAGTATAATACTACCCACATGAAAAAAGATAAAAGGAAGACGAAGTGCCAAATCACTCTGACCAAGCATTGAGGTAGAAAACTGTACTAAATAATGGATGAAACTTTTTTGATCAAAAAAAATTACTGCCTCATCATAACTTATAGAGATGCTCCTAACACCATAAAACAAAAAAGCTAAATCTACAAAAATTATAAACGGCAGTAAAAAACGGGTACTCATATCTTTAAAAAATTATCAAGCATCTTGTGTCCATGTTCACTCATGATAGATTCAGGATGAAATTGGATACCGTAGATATCATACCCCTCTATTTCCAACGCCATAATTTCACTATCATCTTTGCTATAGGCAGTTGGTCTTATGATAGATGGTAAATTTTCTTGGCTTACAATCAAAGAGTGATATCTTGTTGATATAAACTCTTTTGGTAAATTCTCAAAGACTTTAGTAGACTCTGTGACTTCCATCGTTGAAGTCTTCCCATGCATCATGTTTTTGGCTCTTACTATCTTAGCACCAAAACTCTGTGCAATACTCTGATGTCCAAGACAGATTCCAAGTATTGGAATTTTTCCTTTAAAATAATCAATCACCTCCAAACTAACACCAGCCTCATCTGGAGTCGCAGGCCCTGGAGATATGATAATCTTTTGTGGATTTAAAGATTCTATCTCTTTAACACTCAAATCATCATTGCGAATAATCTTTAAATCAGCACCCAACTCTAAACAGTACTGAACTATATTGTATGTAAAACTATCGTAATTATCTATCATTAATATCATAAGATTATTTTACACTTTGTTTGATTAATAACTACCTTTACGAAGCAAAACAATCACCACCGTTTTTACCAAAATAATAATATCAAGTTCAACAGACCAATTTCTAACATACCAAACATCAAGCTGAACACGATCCTCATAAGAGATATCGTTTCTACCACTCACTTGCCAAAGTCCTGTAATTCCAGGTTTTACTGCTATAAAATAGTCAAACATATCTCCATACTTGGCTATCTCATCATCAATAATAGGACGAGGACCCACAAGTGACATCTTGCCTTGAAAAACATTCATAATCTGTGGTAGTTCATCTAACGAAGTGCGTCGTAAAAATTTTCCAATTCTTGTAACACGAGGATCATCTTTTAGCTTAAACTCACTCTCCCATTCTGCTCTTGCATCATCATCTCTCTCTAAAAGCTCTTCAAGCTCTCTATCTGCATCAACTTTCATCGTACGAAATTTATAAATATTAAATTTCGTACCATCTTGCCCTACTCTTCTTTGTTTAAATATCGGACGACCATTTGTAGATATTGCTACAACAACAAACAGAACTAACAAAATAGGAAAAAACAGGATAAAAAGTAGTATAGAGACAACTTTGTCAAAGATATCTTTAGCCATACGATCTGTGGGATTCAAAAGTTTGTTTTTAACAAAAAGTGCCATACCTTTATGATTTATAGAGTTAAAAAACTCAGAATTAAAAAGTGGTAATTTAGAGATCTTTGGAAGTACATAAACACGCCTCATGTGATGTAAGATATAGTTAAGCATTTTAAATGTTGCATCAGTATCTTCCTTGCCAAGACTAATCACAGCAGCATAATAAAGATGAGGATTTACCACCTCACAAATACGCTCTTCAAGCTCCTTGGGTGAGAGTTTATCTGCAAAAATTTTTGTCTGTATGTTAAAGCCAAATGAGTTATCTTTAACAAACCAGTTATTAACATCCTCTTCACCCTCTTTATCACAAATCACTACAATATCTTCACGAAAAACATCACATTGCATAAACCTCTTTTTAAGCAAATAGACCCAAATAGGCATCAAAAGATTTAAGACAAAATAGAGAAGTACAATACTTCTAGAGTATTGATCAGAAGTTTTTGAAGCAAATATAATCAAAGTCACCACAATCAAAGCGATAAAATTTGCTTTTTCAATATAGATAAACTCCATAGACATAACTAATCGTTTGGTAATCACACTGTAATAGAAATAAAACAGAAGAAAAACAGGTATAAGCCAAAAATAGAGTAAAACACTATGGTTGTGTGGATCAGGTAGATATGTATATGAAATAAGAAGTGCAATAATCAAATTTATTAACAGTAAAAAAGTAAAAATAAAAAATTTTAGTATGGAATATTGCACTTTCTATCCGTTATATTTAAAATAATTAATAATTACTATACCTAAAATCAGCTTTTACTAAAAATTATGGAAATTTTTATGCAAAGATAGAGTCTTTTTAACTTTTAAAGGCAATTTGTCGTAATTGTTTCCTAATTTATAAGCTATATATTTTGTCAATGAAAACAGAATTGATTTTGGGATAGAGAGTGGACTTTTTTTAAGTAGATAAATTAGCTCATATTTTGCCTGTTTTATACCTGTTGACTCAGTTTTTATATATCTGTTTGCCTCTTTTGATATCCACTCATTTGTTGCAAAAAAGATACCAATATCAAAATATCTTTGAAATATATCTTTAACTCCGTACTTATGAGAGTGCCAGATCTTTGCATCTGCTTGATAAAAAACTTTTTTGCCTTCTTTTATAGCACGAGCTGCAAACTCCATATCTTCATTCATGATAAGCCCCTCTTTAAAACCTCCAATTTTTTTAAAATAACTAGCTCTATACATAGCACAAGAGTTAGAGTTAAAAAATGTTTTTATACCAAAAGTTGCTAAATCCTCTTTGGATTTAATTTTTGATTTTGCAGGGTAGTTTGTATCTCTTGCAAATTTTTCTATACTATCTGCACTATCATA